>NZ_JAAKUB010000024.1:0-72810 GCF_049174935.1 Aeromonas sp. 600886
CCCGATGCGGTACATAGAGGGTTCTGAGTAGAAAAATGCTAGTTGAAAATGTGTAAACCTATTTCAGGACTAGACACTCTTTGCCGGGGACAGCACTAGATCTCGCCATTGCGCCCCATGCTGATCACCACCCGCCGGTTCTTGGCACGCCCCTGTTCGGTTTCGTTGGAGGCGACGTGCTGCTTCTCGCCATGCCCCTCCACCGAGATCTTGCCGGGATCGATCCCCAGATCGACAAACACCTTCTTGATGGCATCGGCCCGTTTCTCGGATAGCTTCAGGTTCGGCCAGCGGCCGCCATAGCTGTCGCTGTAGGCATCGATCACCACCACGTCGATGCTCTTGTCCGCCTTGATAAACTCGCTGATCATCGCCAGCCGCCGCTTGGAGGGGATGGAGAGCTGATCGCTGTTCTTGTCGTAGGTAAGCACGCTAAAGGCGATGTCGTTGAAGCTGTAGGGCAAGAGCCCGCTCAGGCAGTCGATAAAGGCCTGATATTTGACCCGAAAGTTAACCGACGAAAGCGATACTCGCACCGCACGGTTTTGGCGATACCAGTCCCGATACTGGAAAGTGGGCATTCGTCCCCCCTCCAGCTCATCGAGCATGGTCCAGGCGGTTTGCCCCTCCACCAGCCCATCGAACTGCTGATAGAAGCGCAGTTGACTCACTTCTCGCCCGGCAATCCCTGGGCGCCATACCGGCGGCATGATGCCAAGGCTCACCGTCTGGGTCTGGGCCTGTGGCCGCTTGCCCTTGAGCTCAAAGTCGAGGTTGATCTTGCGCCCGGCGCGGCTGACAAAGGCCCCCGTTCCCCAGTTGGGGATCGGGTGTTCGAGGCGACACTCAATCTGGGTATCGGAGGTCAAACGCCAGACGGATTGATCCAGACCGGCACCGAATTCGGTGACCCCAGCCTGTAACTGCATACTCACGGATATGCTGACCAACCCCAACACCCAAGCGTTCAATTGCTTGCCCTCCACACGATCTCACAAGGGGTATCGGCCAGGGAGGGACAAGCTTTAGCGCAAATGGATCAGTGGGGAGAGGCTCTCTCCAGCAACTTGAAGCTGGCAATTCGTCCAGCCAGCTCCCGTGCCAACTGATCCAGTTCGACACTATTCTGCTGCAGGGTGACCGAGTGCTGGCGATGGGCCTCGTACACTTCGCGGATGGTCATTACGTTGTGCTGGATATCGTCCGTTACGTAGCGCTGCTGCTCGGTTGCGGTAGCCACCTGTGCCGTCATGTCACTCACCTTGCGCACCTCATTGACGATGTCGGTCAGCTCGTGACCCGCCCGCTGCGCTTCACTGACACTGAGGCCCGCCTGCTCGCTGCCCGACTGCATGGCCACCACCGCCTGAAGGGCTCCAGCCCGCAAACGGGAGAGCATCTGTTCGATATCATCTGCCGCCTGCTGGGTACGGGCAGCCAGTGAACGAACCTCATCGGCGACCACGGCAAAGCCGCGCCCCGACTCACCGGCACGGGCTGCCTCAATGGCGGCATTGAGGGCCAACAGATTGGTGCGATCGGAGATCTGCTTGATGAGGTTGAGTGCCTCGACGGCGGACTCGGTATCCTGATGCAGGTTGTTGACCAACAGCCGGGTCTCGTCGAGGGTGCCAGCCACCTGCTCGATGGCGGCGATAGTCTGATCCACCTCCTTGTCCCCCTGCCGGGCACGGCCAATGGCCTGCTGGGTCGCCAGTGAGGTCTGAGTCGCATTGCGAGCAATTTCGGCCACCGTCGAAGCCATTTCCGTTGCGGCGGTGGCAACCAGTTCAACCTGACCGACGCCACGCACCACACCTTCATTCACTTCGGCAATCACCTCGCTGGAGTTGCTGGCACTACGGGTCAATATCTCACAGGAGCGGCGCACCTCCAGCAACAAGCCTTCCAGATGCTGCAGAAAGTGGTTGAGATCCCGCGCCAATGCCCCAAGCTCGTCACCCGATTGCCAGTTGACCCTCACCGTCAGATCATTGTCATTGACGAGCCGTGAAAAGGTGCGATGCAGAGCGACGAAGCCCAGATGCACATCCCGCAGCACCTTCCAACTGATGAGGGTAGTCAACAGCAGGCAGCACAGAACCGCCATAGCCCCCCACCAGAAGTTGCGCTGACTATCTCCCTGCATCTGCTCAACCCGTTCGAACAACTGCTGGAAGAGCTGATCTTCGCCCTGTTTGAGCTGGTCGATCTTCTCGGTGCTCACGGCAAACCAGCGCTCCGGATCGACGCCAAAGCTCCCCTCGGTCATCTTGCCCAGGGCGAGCTGCTCATATTTCGCGACCTCTGCCATCACCGGACTCTTCTCAATTTGCTCAAGCAGGCGTCGCTGCGGCTCGCTTGCCACGGCGCGAAAACGCTCCAGATAGCTCTGCTGGGCAGCGAGCAGGGACATAAATTGCTGCAAGGTAGCCGGGGTGAAACTCCCTTTGGCAAAGACATTGCTGAGGGTCGCCCGCTCCATCCCCATACGCTCCTTGTTTTGCAAAAATGCGGCGTAGGCATTGGTCTGCAAGGCAATAGCGGCATCCTGGCTACGCAGACTAATCTCATCCACGACCTTGAGCAGAGAAGCAATCAACTGGCTATAAAAGGCGACCTGACGCGGGGCCTCTATGGCCAGTTTGTCCACCTGATTGCGGATCCCCATCAACTCGCGCAAAGCCAGATCCACCTGCTCGTGGGCAACCCCCCTCTCCAACCCCTGAAAGCGATGAATGGCTTCATCAACCTGTTGCCGCTGACGTGGCAGGGCATCTGCAAATTTGCGCCCTTCAGAGCCGATAAACCCCGCCGACATGCCACGCTCCTTTTGCAGCTCGTGCACCAACTGGGCGCTGCGTTCGACCACAGCCAGCTGCTGCAGGGCTTGCGTCATCTCATGGGTCACCCGATATCTGTCGTATGCGTAGTGGCTGGCGAAAAACAGCAGCGCCAATAACGGCAGGCAAATTGCCAGCAACATCTTGCCGGCCAATCCGAGTCTGTTCATCCCGCACTCCTGTCATTTTTATCAACGCGTTGATTATATCCGGCCTGCTCGCTTATGCCGCTGACGACATCTGCCATTGGCCAGAACCATGAGCTGCATCAACCATTTTCTGTAGATGGCCACGCAGCCCCCCCATAGCCCAGCCCAATGGTCAGGTCGAGACAGCCAGAGAGAAACTCGCTACAGTAGATCAGGGCGACAGGAGGTCGCTTGTTTGGGGAATCCAGCCATGAAACACCCGCTCTGCCCGCTTTACCGTCTGGGTTGCGCCCTCTTCGCGGCGACCCTGCCCATGGCATCACTCGCGGCCAGTAACAACCTTGACGATCAGGAGGAGGACTGGGCGCAAAAACGGGCCAATGCGGTGATCTCGCTGATGACTTTCAGCGTGGTGCCGGACATCACCGCCAGCAACCTGGACATCGGCAGCAGCACTGGCCAATCTTCTGCGCTCAACATGGGGCAACTGGGAGGCGGCGCAACCCTGAGCGAAGCCGTGCCCATCTATCTGGAGGGGGCGCTGGGCTACAGCCGCTACGACCCCCAGTTTGTGATAAGCAATGGTACCGAGAGTCGCACCATACCGACCAAGTGGAATAGCCTGACCGCTTCGGGCGGGATCGGCTGGGATGTCACCCTTCACAAAGATCCGCGTGGCGGCCACTGGGTGCTGCGCCCCATAGCCAACGTCTCGCTCGGTACCATGGCCAGCGACCTGCGGATCGGCAACTGGCTGCTGGATCGTACCAAGGGCTACTCGCTGGACTTTCTCGATGGGGGTCAGCTCAATATGTACGGGCTGGGTGGCTCGCTGATGCTCGATTACGAACTCTTTTCACCGGCCCAGGACATAGATGCCGAACTGCGCTACTCCTATCAGCACCTGCAGAGCTTTGGCGGCACCTCGACCAGCGTCCGTGGTCACGCCGAGGCGGAGAACCTCGGCCTCTATCTGCGCCGCCGCGCCCCGCTGTTCCACTGGACCCTGCTCGACAGACCGGTGCGCTATGTACTGGAGGGGGCTCATACCGCATATCTGGGGGAGCAACGGGGGTTGCTTGGCTTTGACTCCCTCAACTCCATCGGCGCCGGTCTGGAGCTGGACAGCAGCAAGTACGACATCATTGTCACCCGTACCCGGCTGGTTGCCCGCTACATGTTCAGCCACAACACCAGCGGTTATTCCATCGGGCTGGCCATGAGCTTCTAACCCGGGCTGCCAGAGGGCCACCCTCCGAGTCGCATCATGCAGCTATCACCGCCACCATAAAAAACGCCAGCCTTGCGGCTGGCGTTCTCATTGGGGTTGAAGTGACTTATTTCAGATCGAAACGGTCATTGTTCATCACCTTGACCCAGGCCTTGACGAAGTCTCGGACGAACTTCTCCTTGCCATCTTGCTGGGCATAGACCTCGGCGTAGGCACGCAGCACCGAGTTGGAGCCAAACACCAGATCAACCCGGGTAGCAGTCCACTTCACCGCACCGCTCTGGCGATCCACGATCTGGTAACTGTTGCGGCCAGTCGGCTGCCAGCTATAGGCCATGTCGGTCAGGTTGACGAAGAAGTCGTTGCTGAGCACACCGACCCGGTCGGTAAAGACGCCGTGGGCCGACCCGCCATGGTTGGTGCCAAGCACCCGCATACCGCCGACCAGCACAGTCATCTCGCGGGCGGTAAGCCCCAGCAACTGGGCTCGGTCGAGCAGCATCTCCTCCGGCTGCACCTTGTAATGTCCCTTTTGCCAGTTGCGGAAACCGTCGTGCACCGGCTCGAGGAAGGCGAACGACTCGGCATCGGTCTGCTCGGCGCTGGCATCGCCGCGGCCCGGCGCAAAGGGAACGACGATATCAACGCCGGCCAGTTTGGCCGCCTGCTCTACCGCTGCACTGCCCCCCAGCACAATCAGGTCGGCGATGCTGACCGGCTTGCTCAGGGAGGCCTGCAGGGCGATCAGGGCGTTGAGCACCTTCTCGAGGCGAGCGGGCTCGTTGCCTTCCCACTCTTTCATCGGCGCGAGACGGATGCGAGCACCGTTGGCACCACCGCGATAATCGGAGCAGCGGAAGGTGCGGGCACTGTCCCATGCGGTGGCGATCAAATCGGCTGGCGCCACGCCGCAGGCCAGCAGTTTGGCCTTGATCTCACTCACCTCTTTGTCAGAGAGCTGGTAATCCACCGCCGGAACCGGATCCTGCCACACCATGACTTCGCTCGGCACTTCTGGCCCCAGATAGCGGCTGCGCGGCCCCATGTCGCGGTGGGTAAGCTTGAACCAGGCGCGGGCAAAGGCGTCGGAGAAGAGCGCTTGATCCGCGGCAAAGCGCTCGGAGATCTCCCGATAGACGGGGTCAAAACGCAGCGCCATGTCCGCATCGGTCATGATGGGGTTGCAGCGGATAGAGGGGTCTTCCACGTCCACCGGACGATCTTCCTCCTTGATGGCGACGGGCTCCCACTGCCAAGCACCGGCCTGGCTCTTCTTGAGCCACCAGTCGTGGCCCAGCAGCATCTTGAAGTAGCCGTTGTCCCAGCGGGTCGGGTTGCTGGTCCAGGCACCTTCGATCCCGCTGGTCACCGTATCACGGCCGATACCGCGGCTCTCGTGGTTGATCCAGCCAAGCCCCTGTTCGTGCACATCCGCCCCTTCGGGGGCTGGTCCCAGTTTGGCTGCGCTGCCGTTGCCGTGGGCCTTGCCGACGGTGTGGCCACCGGCGGTGAGGGCGACGGTCTCTTCGTCATTCATCCCCATACGGGCAAAGGTGACGCGCATGTCGTGGGCGGTTTTCAGGGGATCGGGATTGCCATCCACCCCTTCCGGGTTGACGTAAATCAGCCCCATCATCACCGCGGCCAGCGGGTTCTCCAGATCCCGTTCGCCGCTGTAACGGCTCCCTTCGCTACCGCTCGGTGCCAGCCACTCCTTCTCGGAACCCCAGTAGACATCTTTTTCCGGATGCCAGATATCCTCGCGGCCACCGGCAAAGCCGAAGGTCTTGAGCCCCATGGACTCATAGGCGACGTTGCCCGCCAGGATCATCAGGTCAGCCCAGGAAATCTTGTTGCCGTACTTCTGCTTGATCGGCCACAGCAGACGGCGTGCCTTGTCGAGGTTGCCGTTGTCAGGCCAACTGTTGAGGGGGGCGAAGCGCTGGTTGCCGGTGTTGGCACCGCCGCGTCCGTCGGTAGCGCGATAGCTGCCGGCGGAGTGCCAGGCCATGCGGATCATCAGGCCGCCATAGTGACCCCAGTCTGCCGGCCACCAGGGCTGGCTGTCGGTCATCAGGGCATGCAGATCGGCTTTGAGGGCATCGTAATCGAGGCTGTTGAAGGCATCGGCATAATCGAAAGTCTCATCCATCGGATTGGTCTTGCTGTCATGCTGGTGCAGGATGTCGAGGTTAAGGGCATTGGGCCACCAGACTTGATGCTCCTGGCTGGCAGAGGTATTGGCACCGTGGGCAAAGGGGCACTGACCGGCCCCGCTAGCGTGTTTGTCCATCTATCAGATCCTCATTGTGGTCATAATGACGGCGAAACCCTTCGCTTCGCAGTAGAGACTAGCCTACCCCCCACCAGTCACTTAAAAAACCGAATAAAAAAGTTCAATTCAATCTGGTTTTGCGATTGAACTATCTCGTCACCGGGTAACAAACAGAACAATGCAGGCGCTGGCAGAGTAGTAGTGGCATAGATCACACACGCTTGTTGAACCCACTGTTAACATGTTGCCATTGCACATCAGACGACAGCGTTGAAATGGACTTCACACCCGTTATTGCGATTCTACTGGGCCAGTTCTGGTATCTGCTGCCCCTGTTGTTGATTGCCACCCTGATCAAAACGCCCAGGTTCAAGGGGATGGTTGGGGAGGCATTTATCAACTTGGGCATCCGGCTTTTTCTCGACCAGCGGGAGTACCACCTGCTCAAGGATGTGACGCTGCCAACCCCGCAGGGCACTACCCAGATCGACCATGTGATCATCTCGCGCTTCGGGCTATTTGTGATCGAAACCAAGAACATCAAGGGGTGGATATTTGGCAATCCAGCCCACAAGAGCTGGACCCAGCAGCTCTATCGCCGCAGACATACCTTTCAAAATCCCCTGCGCCAAAACTATCTGCACCTGATGACGCTCAAATCCTTGCTGGGTCTTGCTGATCATCAGCTCCATTCGATTATCTACTTTATTGGCGACTGCACCTTTAAAACCCCCATGCCGGATAACGTGATGAACCGCGGGCTTATTCGCTATATCAAGAGTAAAACCACGCAGGTGTTGACCTCTGCCGAAGTCACCAGAGTGATCGACACCATCCAGCGGGGACGACTGGCCGCCAATTGGCAGACCCATAAACAGCATGTGGCGCAGTTGAAAGCCCGTCACAGCGAGGTTCCCCGCACGCATTTATCCGTAGCTACAATGCCTGTCGTCAATCAGGTGGTGAACGCCGCGCCAACCATCACCGAATCGCTCACCCAAGCAAATCCACTATGCCCCAGATGCGGCAACCCGATGGTATTGCGTACCGCCAAACGGGGGGATAACCGAGGCAATCGGTTTTGGGGATGCAGTGGATACCCCAAATGCAGATTCATTGTAAATCTCACAGGGAACAGCAAGGCATGAACTGCCACACAAGGGGAAACTCACTCTGACATCAAGGGCGGCCAATTGGCCGCCCTTGATGTTTCTTAGCGAATCGTCGCCATCTGCCGCACGCAGCGCTGTTCTCGGTCATCCACCCGCTTGGCAAACCAGGCGGTGGTGAGGTTGCGGGTAATTTTTGGGCTCTTTAGCTGTATGCCGGGCAGGATGGCGCGGGGCAGTCGCTTGCCCGCTTGCTTGTCGGCCAAGGTAAAGATGCGATGGTATAGATCGGTCTCGGCAAATTCGGCGGAATCCCCTTTGCGCAGGCTCTGGTGGATCGCTTGCTTGCTCATATTGACCCGGTTGGCGAGGGTGTAGACGGCAAGCTCGGTGTTGCCCGGCAGATCCGAGTCATAGCGGATCAGATCCCCGTCCAGCGCCAGAGTTTTGCCACTCAAACGGCTGACGGCGGCCTGAAAGGCGGCATTGCGACTGGCGTACCAGCCGGCGTTGAAGTCGGCAAAGCGGTAGAGGGTATCCGGGTAGTCGGCGGGATAACCGAAGATATGTTTGGTGCCAAACCAGATGCCGCCGCGACGGGTAAAGACTTCGTGGCGGATGGAATCCTTGATTGGATAGGGGTAGCCACGGGCGTTGGCCTCGGCAAAGGCGATGCTCACCTGCATCGGGCCACCGGTATGCACCGGGTTGAGGTTGCCAAACAGCGTCTTGCCCATCGGCAGCATGCTGATCATGTCTTCGAAGATTTCACTCATCTCCCGCTCGGTACGCAACTTGTCGATCCGCTCGGCGTAGCTCTTGCCGGTGGGCGAGTTGATGGAGAGCGCGGCCCGCACCATAAATTCGGGGATCAGCAGCTTGGCTGCCCGTGAGTTGATCTCTTTCCAGGCGATCTTGCCAAGGCCCGGCACTACAGGGTCTGCCTGATAAGTGGCTTCCTGCTCCGCCACCGCCAGCACGCTACAGACGTTGTGATCATTGACCGTCACCCCCTGGGTGGTGAGCGCCGTCACCACGTCGTTAGCCCACCCCTGTTTGTCAGGCACCTGACGGGGCAAGAAGCGCACGATGCGGCTCTTCATATCCGCCGGTTTGCGCGGCTGCATGGCAGGCGGCGTTTTGGGGTTGCTCACGCTCGCCTCTTTGGCGGGCGCGGAGGCGGGATCACTGGCACAACCGGCCAGCAACAAGGCAGAGCAGAAGGCAAGAAGACGACAGGAAGGCAAAGCGGTCATAAGCATGTCCATTTTTTGTAGGCCCTACAGGCAGCGCCGCTGGCACTGCACTGACAAGCAAAGTGGGGCCATTGTAGAGGATTGCCTGCTGCAGTTGAAACCCGCGCTCGCAGCATCCCCTCCCCTTGCCAGCTTTTACCACCCCACGCGCCATCCGTTGTCTGCGATGCGGAACTCATGACCTTCCTCAATGGCTCACCCGAGCCGAACGGTGAGCGTCAGATAAAAAGAAACCCCCGCCATCGCTGGCGGGGGTTGGTCGTCTGGCAAGTCGGGCTGATGCCCGCTGCAAACTCTTAGCGGTTTTTCACCTTCTGGTGCAGCTCCTGCACCGAGTTGACGTTGGCGGTGGCATCCACGCTGATGGCCATGCAGGTGGCAAACGCCTCATTCATGGTGGTGGTATACGCCACCTTGTTCTGCAAGGCGGCGCGACGCAGTTGCTTGGAGTCCTGGATCGCCACCCGCCCTTCGGCGGTGTTGACGATGTAGGTGTACTCACCATTTTTGATACGGTCGAGAATGTGCGGGCGACCTTCGTGCACCTTGTTGACCAGGCGCGGGTTGATGCTCGCTTCACCCAGCGCGACCGCGGTGCCGTGAGTGGCATCAAGCTCGTAGCCCAGCTCCAGCAGCTTGGCGGCCAAGTCGACCACCTGTGCCTTGTCGCTGTGACGCACTGACAAGAGGGCACGACCCTCTTTCGGTACGGCGTGGTTGGCACCCAACTGCGCCTTGGCATAGGCCTCGGCAAAGCTGCTGCCCACACCCATTACCTCACCGGTAGAGCGCATCTCTGGCCCCAGCAGCGGGTCAACCCCCGGGAACTTGGCGAACGGCAGTACCACCTCTTTCACCGAGTAGTAGGGTGGGATGATCTCTTTGGTGAAGCCCTGTTCTTGCAGCGACTGACCGGCCATCACACGAGCGGCAATCTTGGCCAGCGGAGCACCGGTCGCCTTGGAGACAAACGGCACGGTACGGGCGGCACGCGGGTTCACCTCGATGAGGTAGATGTCATCGCCCTTGACCGCGAACTGCACGTTCATCAGGCCGATAACGCCGAGCTCCAGCGCCAGCTTGCGCACCTGCTCGCGGATCTCGTCCTGAATCTTCTTGGACAAGGTATAGGGAGGCAGGGAGCAACCGGAGTCACCGGAGTGAATACCGGCCTGCTCGATGTGCTCCATGATGCCGCCGATGACTACATCGGTGCCGTCGCAGATGGCATCCACGTCCAGCTCGGTGGCATCGTCCAGGAAGCGGTCCAGCAGTACCGGCGATTCGTTGGAGACGCTTACCGCCTCGGCGAAGTAGCGACGCAGATCCTGCTCGTCATAGACGATTTCCATGGCGCGGCCACCCAATACGTAGGAGGGGCGAACCACCAGCGGGTAGGTGATACGCTCGGCCAGCAGCACCGCCTGCTCCAGCGCGGTGACGGTGCCGTTTTCCGGCTGCTTGAGGCCAAGGCGCTCGACAGCAGACTGGAAGCGCTCGCGGTCTTCGGCGCGGTCGATGGCATCCGGGCTGGTACCGATAATCGGCACGCCGTTGGCTTCCAGTGCACGGGCCAGTTTCAGCGGGGTCTGGCCACCGTACTGAACGATGACGCCCTTGGGTTTTTCGATGCGCACGATTTCCAGCACATCTTCCAGAGTCACCGGCTCGAAGTAGAGACGATCCGAGGTGTCGTAATCGGTGGAGACGGTCTCCGGGTTGCAGTTGACCATGATGGTCTCGTAACCATCTTCGCGCAGGGCCAGCGCCGCATGCACGCAGCAGTAGTCGAACTCGATACCCTGACCGATACGGTTCGGGCCGCCGCCGATGATCATGATCTTGTCGCGGTTGCTCGGGGCCGCTTCGCACTCCTCGTCATAGCTGGAGTACATGTAGGCGGTATTGGTGGCGAACTCGGCGGCGCAGGTATCGACCCGCTTGTAGACCGGGAAGATGTTGTGGCGGGCGCGCAGTTTGCGCACTTCCCCTTCGGCCACGCCGAGGATCTTGGCCAGACGGGCATCGGCAAAGCCTTTGCGCTTGAGGGCGCGCAGGAAATCGGCATCCAGACCCGCCATGCCGCGCTCTTTCACCTCTTCTTCCAGCTTCACCAAGTCTTCAATCTGTACCAGGAACCAGGGGTCAATCTTGGTCAGCTTGAAGATGCCATCCATGGAGAGACCGGCGCGGAACGCATCGGCGATATAGAAGATACGGTCGCTACCGGCATCCTGCAGCTCGTGACGGATGCGGGTCAGGGAGTCCGGGGCATTGAGGTCAACCATGGGGTCGAAGCCGGTTTTGCCAGTTTCGAGGCTGCGCAGCGCCTTGTGCAGGGACTCCTGGAAGTTGCGGCCGATGGCCATCACTTCACCGACCGACTTCATCTGGGTCGTCAGACGATCGTTGGCACCGGCGAATTTTTCGAAGTTGAAGCGCGGCACCTTGGTGACCACGTAGTCGATGGCCGGCTCGAAGGAGGCCGGAGTGCGACCGCCGGTGATGTCGTTCATCAGCTCGTCGAGGGTGTAACCGATGGCGAGCTTGGCAGCGATCTTGGCGATGGGGAAACCGGTCGCCTTGGAGGCCAGCGCGGAGGAGCGCGACACCCGCGGGTTCATCTCGATGATGACCATGCGACCATCTTTCGGGTTGATACCGAACTGGACGTTGGAGCCGCCGGTCTCGACGCCGATCTCGCGCAGCACCGCCATGGAAGCGTTGCGCATCAGCTGGTACTCCTTGTCGGTCAGCGTCTGGGCTGGCGCGACCGTGATGGAGTCACCGGTGTGGATACCCATGGGGTCGAAGTTTTCGATGGCGCAGACGATGATGCAGTTGTCGTTGCGATCCCGCACCACTTCCATCTCGTACTCTTTCCAGCCGATCAGCGACTCGTCGATGAGCAGCTCTTTGGTCGGCGACAAGTCCAGACCGCGCTCGCAGATCTCGACGAACTCTTCGGTGTTGTAGGCGATGCCGCCACCGGAGCCGCCCATGGTAAAAGAGGGACGGATGATGCAGGGGAAGCCGACCATCTGCTGCACGCCCCACGCCTCTTCCATGTTGTGGGCGATACCGGCACGCGGGCACTCCAGGCCAATGCTGCGCATCGCCTTGTCAAAACGGGAGCGGTCTTCGGCCTTGTCGATGGCGTCGGCGGTGGCACCGATCATCTCGACACCGAACTCGGCCAGCACGCCATGCTTCTCCAGTGCCAGTGCGCAGTTAAGCGCAGTCTGGCCGCCCATGGTGGGCAGGATGGCGTCCGGGCGCTCTTTCTTGATGATTTCGCGCACCACTTCCCAGGTGATGGGCTCGATGTAGGTGGCGTCTGCCATCTCCGGGTCGGTCATGATGGTGGCCGGGTTGGAGTTGACCAGAATGACGCGGTAGCCCTCCTCGCGCAGGGCTTTGCACGCCTGGGCGCCGGAGTAGTCAAATTCGCAGGCTTGGCCAATGACGATGGGGCCGGCGCCGAGGATCAGGATGCTCTGAAGGTCATTACGTTTTGGCATGAAACTCTTTCCTCTATTTCTTAGGCGCGATACTGCTTAATCAATTCAATAAAGTGGTCAAAAAGACCGGCACAGTCGTGCGGGCCCGGGCTCGCTTCGGGGTGCCCCTGGAAGCTGAAGGCCGGACGGTCGGTGCGATGGATACCTTGCAGGGAACCATCGAACAGGGAGACGTGGGTGGCGCGCAGGCAATCCGGCAGGCTGTTCTCGTCTACCGCAAAGCCGTGGTTCTGGGCGGTGATCATGACAGTGTTGTCATCGAGGCTCTTCACCGGATGGTTGGCGCCGTGGTGGCCAAACTTCATCTTGACGGTCTTGGCACCGGAGGCCAGACCCAGCAGCTGGTGACCCAGACAGATGCCGAATACCGGCGTGTTGGTATTAAGGAAAGCATTGATGGCCTCGATGGCGTAGTCGCACGGCTCGGGGTCGCCGGGGCCGTTGGAGAGGAAGATGCCATCCGGGTTCATCGCCAGTACCTCGGCGGCCGGGGTCTTGGCAGGCACCACGGTCAGGCGGCAGCCACGGTCAACCAGCATCCGCAGGATGTTGCGCTTGACGCCAAAGTCATAGGCTACCACGTGGTATTTCAGCTGGTCGGCATCCGGGGTGACATGCCCCTTGCCAAGCTGCCAGCTCCCTTCGGTCCAGTTGTACGCTTCACCAACCGTCACCTCTTTGGCCAGATCCATCCCCTTCAGACCGGGGAAGGCGCGGGCCTGTTCGAGGGCATAGGCTTCATCGACCTGTTTCCCGGCCAGAATGCAGCCAGCCTGAGCGCCTTTCTCGCGCAGGATGCGGGTCAGTTTACGGGTGTCGATGTCGGCGATGCCAACGATGTTGTGAGACTTGAGGTATTCGGAGAGGGATTGCTGATTGCGGAAATTGGAGGCAAGTATCGGAAGGTCCCGGATGATCAATCCCTGAGCATGGATCTGACTGGACTCTTCATCTTCGCTGTTGGTGCCGGTGTTGCCTATATGGGGGTAAGTGAGGGTGACGATCTGACGGGAATAAGAGGGATCGGTGAGGATTTCCTGATAGCCCGTCATCGACGTATTGAAAACCACTTCACCAACGGAACATCCCTCGGCGCCTATCGACACGCCTTTGAACACAGTTCCATCTTCCAGCACTAGCAATGCAGTGTGATTCAAGACAACCTCCAGTTATTTAGCTTTAAATTCAGCAATTTACCTGGGTGTTGCGGGCTCGGTTCCGGTCTTGGACAGGACTCGAACCCGGCAGATTTCTGGCAAATTGGGCGCATTCTACTTAAAAAAAGTGGCATTTCAACGTCTTTTCTCAGACGAAATGCATCTAAATTCAATAAAAAAGCAACATTACCCATTATCTATGCACTTAATCGCTTTGCAACCCCCTCCCGTGAAAGAAAAGGAAAAACCACCACCAAAAGATGACACCAAGCCAGCAATAGCGACAAAAACAAACAAAAAAACCAATTAAAACAATGGCATTTATTTTTACACAAAAAACATTAATGACAAATTTAACGCTTTTAAGATGACAAGAGTGAACATGAAAAACGGAAAACGTTTTTCTGCATTTGAATTTTTAGTCTTTTCCAGTCCGTGTAAAAAAATGGCTTTATCAGCCATAAAGATGCTCAAATCTGTTACCTGGTGATGACATTCAGGAAGGGAAAATCTGGCGGATAACGCAATAGTGTGATTTATAAGGAGTTCAGTTAAAAATTGCAGGCAGCGTGTCTTTTTACACAAAATCTGGCTGACTGACAGCAAAAACCCCGGCAAGCCGGGGTTTTTCACTGGGTAGCTGTAGTACGAGAGTGCCGCTCAGAGGCATCACTTGAGATTGAGCACATCCTGCATGTCATAAAGACCGGCCCCCTGCTGACCAAGCCACTTGCCCGCCCGCACAGCACCGTTGGCGAAGGTCAGGCGGCTGGAGGCCTTGTGGCTGATCTCCACCCGCTCGCCGATATCGGCAAACATGACGGTATGCTCCCCCACCAGATCGCCGGCGCGAATGGTGGCAAAGCCGATAGTGTTGCGATCCCGCTCGCCAGTGATCCCCTCGCGACCATAGACTGCGCACTCCTTGAGATCCCGGCCCAGCGTTTTGGCGACCACTTCCCCCATGGAGAGGGCAGTACCGGATGGCGCATCCACCTTGTGGCGATGGTGGCCTTCGATGATCTCGATGTCGGTATAATCCCCCATCACCTTGGCGGCCTGCTCCAGCAGCTTGAACACCAGGTTGACCCCGACCGAGTAGTTGGAGGCGAACACGATACCAATCTGCTTGCCCGCCTCTTTCAGGGCGGCCTTGCCTGCATCGTCAAAACCGGTGGTGCCGATCACCATCTGCTTGTGGTGGGCCAGCGCAAAGGCCAGATTGGCCAGGGTCACCTCGGGGCGGGTGAAGTCGATGATGAGATCAAACTCGTCACGCACCTTGTCCAAACTGTCGCTGATGGCCACACCCAGATGGCCCAGCCCATTGAGCTCACCGGCATCGAGACCGATCACCGCCGAGCCCGGCCGTTCCAGCGCAGCACCAACCACCACGCCATCGGTGTTGGTGATGGCCTCCAGCAGCACCTTGCCCATACGACCATTACAGCCCATCACGGCCACACGGATCGGATTGTCCATCTCCACCCTCTCATCTCTTTTAATTATGGAAAGAGACCGTTTTACCAGCCTGTGCCAGCTTTGAAAAGCCCACAGTGAGCCAGCAGAGACAACCGACAAATAAACGAAATATTTAATTTAATCCGAACATTTAACGGATTTAGTCAGAGTGACAAAATCGAAAGATAAAAACACCTATCCATCTGGACGTCTATCTTGACCTTGTGGGGTTGACTCACTACTGTGGGCACCCCAATGCGGCAGGATGCCCGCCCTGTTTTCCCCCTATCCCTATCCGATACAGGTACAAAGCAGTTCATGACAGGAGGTCATTGTTCAATTTCAGAGGAACACATGATCCAGACTCAACCCAGTGCCAGGGCCTTGCTGCCACTTCTGGTTTTTCTCGCACTCTTTATCGGTACCGGTACCTGGCTGACCCTGCAGGGGGTCGAGTTCGCTTTCTATCAGCTGCCCGCTCCGGTTGCTGCCTTGCCTGCGGTGATGCTGGCCCTGCTGCTTGGCAAAGAGAGCTTCAACAGCAATCTGGAGACCTTCTTCAAGGGGGTTGGCCACAGCAATATCATGGCGATGTGCCTTATCTATCTGCTGGCGGGCGCCTTTGCCAGCGTGGCCAAGGCCACCGGCGGGGTTGATGCTACTGTGGCGCTGGGCCTGTCGCTCATCCCTGGCTGGGCGCTGTTGCCCGGACTGTTCCTCATCTCTGCCTTTATTGCTACCGCCATGGGCACCTCCATGGGCACCATAGGTGCCGTGGCCCCCGTGGCGCTGGGCGTGGCGCAGGCGGCCGGTATCGATCCGGTGCTGATGGCAGGTACCATTCTCTCCGGCGCCATGTTTGGCGATAACCTCTCCATCATCTCCGACACCACCATAGCGGCCACCCGCAGTCAGGGGTGTGAGATGAAGGACAAGTTCCGCGAGAACTTCAAGATTGCAGCCCCTGCTGCCATCGCGGTGATCCTGCTCTATCTGACCCTGGGGTCAGTGGGTGAATCCCCTGCCAACGGCAGCGCCATCGAGTTGTTCAAGGTGATGCCTTATCTGCTGATCCTGGGGCTGGCGCTCGCCGGGGTGAATGTGTTTGTGGTGTTGGGGATCGGTATTCTGGCCGCCGGAGTGGTGGGCATGATCAACGGCTACGCCATCGGTCAGTTCAGCAAGGATATCTATCAGGGCTTTACCGGCATGCAGGAGATCTTCCTGCTCTCCATGCTCATCGGAGGCCTCGGCGCCCTGATGGATCGTCAGGGTGGACTGGCCTGGATCAGCGAGCGCATCAGCGCCCTGATTGCCCGTTTCACTCGCGAGCACAATGGTGAACAGAACGAGAAAGCCGCCGAGCTCGGCATCGCCGGGGTGGTGAGCCTCACCAACCTCTGCACCGCCAACAACACGGTGGCTATTATCGTCGCCAGCAAGGTAGCCCGGGATCTGGCCGAACACCACGGTGTCACCCCGCGCCGAGCCGCCTCCATGCTGGATATCTTCTCCTGCGTGGTACAGGGTCTGATCCCCTGGGGCGCACAGGCGCTGCTGCTGGGATCCATCTTCGCCCTGTCGCCGTTGGCGGTGGTGAGCATGAGTTTCTACCCGATGGCACTCGCGGTAGCGGCACTCATTGCAGTGTTTGTGAAGCACCAGATGCGCGGCAAGGCTGACAAGTAACAGGATAACGTCCATGCGTTTCTACACAGGATTAGCGCTCGCGGTAGCGGCACTGATTGCCGTGTTCGTGAAGCACCAGATGCGCGGCAAAGCTGACAAGTAACAGACCAGAGGCTGGCGCGCCGACATGCCATCAACAGGGGCCACACCCTGGCCCTTGTTGACTCACTAACGGATCAGCCAGCATTTACCCCACCGTTCCGGGCATCAGCCGTCCGGGGCGGGAGTTCCCCTGTCCCCCTTAACGTCAAGAGTGAATGTGCTAAGGTAGAGCACGTTCAAGCCATCGATGCGCAGCTATACCAGAGGTTCCCCATGCATGAGTCCCAACCCGAACGTCAATCCCTGCGCCAACTGGTTCGTCAACGCCGCAAAAATCTGAGTCCGGCCGAGCAGCAGGCGGCGGCCCAACAGCTGCTGGCCCAGTTCAAGCAACACCCCGAGATCCTCGCAGCCAAACGCATTGCCCTCTATCTGGCCAATGATGGGGAGATCAACCCCTTGCCCACCATCCATTGGCTGTGGGCCCAGCACAAAGAGGTCTACCTGCCGGTGCTCCACCCCTTTACCCCGGGTCACCTGCTCTTTTTGCGCTATACCGCCACCAGCCCCATGGTGCGCAACCGCTACGGCATCGAAGAGCCCGAGCTGGATATCCTGCAGGTGGTGCCCCACAGCACGCTCGATCTTATCTGCACCCCGCTGGTCGCCTTCGATGCCCAGGGCAATCGCCTTGGCATGGGGGGCGGCTACTACGATCGCACTCTCGCCATCTGGCATGAGCACAAGCTGGGCCCCAAGCCACTCGGCATTGCCCACGACTGCCAGCAGGTAGATGCCGTCCCGCAAGAGGAGTGGGATGTGCCGCTGCCCCAGATCATCACCCCGAGCCACTGCTGGCGCTTTGAATAGGCTGTTTTTGGCCGGCAGCCCCGGCTTTGTGCGCGCAAACGCAGAATAAACAGGCAAACGATTTACAAAGTCCCTCTTTTTGCCCAGGAACGTGAGCAACAAGGTCGCGACGGGGTACCGGGTTGGATATAATGCGCCCGCTTTTTTCTTAAGGAACGATCATGACTCAAGATGAAATGAAGAAGGCGGCCGGTTGGGCTGCGCTCAAGTATGTGGTTCCCGGCACCATCGTCGGGGTGGGCACCGGCTCTACCGTCAACCACTTTATCGACGCGCTGGCGACCATGAAGGACGAGATCAAGGGGGCGGTATCCAGCTCCGTGGCCTCTACCGAGCGCCTCAAGGGCTTCGGCATCACCGTATATGATCTCAACGAGATCGACGCCCTCTCCGTCTATGTGGATGGCGCCGACGAGATCAACGCAACCCGCGACATGATCAAGGGCGGTGGCGCAGCCCTGACCCGCGAGAAGATCGTTGCCGCCGTCGCTGACAAGTTCATCTGCATCATCGACAACACCAAGACCGTCGACGTGCTGGGCCAGTTCCCGCTGCCGGTGGAAGTGATCCCGATGGCCCGCGAATACGTGGCCCGCGAAATTCGCAAACTGGGTGGCAACCCGGTGTGGCGTGAAGGCGTGGTCACCGACAACGGCAACCACATTCTGGATGTGAAAGGCATGGCCATTACCGACGCCAAGGCGCTGGAAGTACGACTGAACGCCATTGTTGGTGTGGTCACCAACGGCCTGTTCGCCGCCCGCGGCGCAGACGTGGTCCTGATCGGTACGCCGGACGGCGTGATTACCCAGTAATCCCGACACCGGCAGCACAGTGCAGCGGCATCCTCCCTCGCCCGCCAACGCCATTGTGCCAGCCCTGACACAGCAGCGGTGTTGATTGAGCCCCGGGATGGGATATGACCCAAACATTGCACTGTGAATAAATGGCGGCGCCTGATGGCGCCGTTTTTATTTATCCCTCAACAAGTTGCATACGGATGTTTACAACATTCGTTGATAACTTCAAAGAATTTGACTTTCGTCACAAATATTCCCTCTCCCAAACGTTTTTGCTACTTTACGGTTTTCTTCGCACACCAAATCTGCACTTACGTTTGCACATACAGAGGGATCGTCATGACTGCCAAGTTTTCGTTGGACAAGGATAAAATCAAGGTTCTGCTGCTGGAGGGGGTTCACCCCAACACCGTAGAGACCTTTCGTGCCGCAGGTTACACCAGTGTAGAGTATCTCAAGACCTCGCTCTCCGAAGAGGAGCTGATCGAGCAGATCCGCGACGTCCATTTCATCGGGCTGCGCTCCCGCACCCAGATCACCGAGAAAGTGCTCGACGCCGCCAACAAACTGGTCGCCATCGGCTGCTTCTGCATCGGTACCAACCAGGTCGAGCTGGAAGCGGCCCAGATCCGCGGTATTCCGGTCTTCAACGCCCCCTTCTCCAACACCCGTTCGGTCGCCGAGCTGGTACTGGGCGAGATCCTGCTGCTACTGCGCGGCATCCCCGAGAAGAACGCCAAGTGCCATCGCGGCGTGTGGGAAAAACTGGCCAACCGCTCGGTGGAAGCGCGCGGCAAGAAGCTCGGCATCATCGGCTACGGCCACATCGGTACCCAGCTTGGCATCATCGCCGAGAGCATCGGCATGAAGGTTTATTACTACGATATCGAGAACAAGCTCTCGCTGGGCAACGCCATCCAGGTACCAAGCATGGTCGAGCTGCTGAATATGTCTGACGTCATCAGCCTGCACGTACCGGAGACCGCCTCCACCAAAAACATGATCGGTGCCGAGCAGCTGCGGATGATGAAACCGGGCGCCATCTTCATCAACGCCGCCCGCGGTACCGTGGTGGATATCGATGCGCTGGCTGACGTCATCAAGAGCGGCCATATCGCCGGCGCCGCCATCGACGTCTTCCCGGTCGAGCCCAAGTCCAATGACGAAGAGTTCCAAAGCCCGCTGCGTGGGCTGGAGAACGTGATCCTGACCCCGCACATCGGTGGCACCACCCATGAAGCGCAGGAGAACATCGGGCTGGAAGTGGCCAACAAGCTGGTCAAATACTCCGACAACGGCTCCACCCTCTCCGCCGTCAACTTCCCGGAAGTGTCGCTGCCGGGCCACAAGGGCTCCAGCCGCCTGCTGCACATTCACCGCAACCAGCCGGGCGTGATGAACCAGATCAACCAGATCTTCGCCGAAGAGGGGATCAACATCGCCGGTCAATACCTGCAGACCAGCAGCCATATCGGTTACGTGGTGATCGACGTGGAGACCGAGCACAGCGAGAAGGCGCTCGCCAAGCTCAAGGAGATCAACGGCACCATCCGTGCCCGCATCCTCCACTGATAGACCCTTATCTGCGCAGCAAAAAGCCCGTCGTGATGACGGGCTTTTGTATAAAGCAGAACCTCAAAGCAGCGTGATGGCTTACCACCACCCCAACAGGTTGCGGCCCACCAGCGCGCCCCACACCAGGGCATTGAGGGCCAACGCGATAAAGACGGCGGCGGAGCCCAAATCCTTGGCGCGACCAGAGAGCTCATGATGCTCGGAGCCAACCCTGTCTACCACAGCTTCAATGGCGGAGTTGAGGATCTCGACGATCACCACCAGCCAGCTGATGACGATAAGCAGCAGGATCTGGTTGAGAGAATCCCCCAGCCAGAAGGCAAGTGGCATCAGCAACAGGATCAGCATCAGCTCCTGCCGAAAAGCCGCCTCGTTAATCCAGGCTGACTTGAGCCCCTTCATGCTGTAACCGGTTGCGTTGATGATGCGGGTGACCCCGGTTGCCCCTGGCTTTGCCACGCTAACTACCTCATTTGGAATCGATTTTGGCCTCACATCCTATCAGAGCCCCCCAAGGTTTCAATCAGGGGACTTTTGCTTTATTTTATCTCTTTGCTTTTTCGCCCCTTGCGGCTGACACCACCCACTCGAGACTTGAGTTGTATGTCCATTCACACAGATGAATTGCGCACCCGTCGCCTGGAGTCACTGATCACTCCGAGCGAGCTTGCACACGCGTTTCCGATCACCGATACCATTGCCCAGAATCTGCTGGATGCCCGTCGCGAAGTGGAAGCCATTCTGGCCGGAGACGATCAGCGCCTGCTGGTCATTGTCGGCCCCTGCTCTATCCATGATCCCGCTGCTGCTCGCGAGTATGCCCAGCGCCTCAACGCCCTGCGCGAGCAGTATAAAGAGAGCCTCTGCATCGTGATGCGCACCTATTTCGAGAAACCACGCACCATCGTCGGCTGGAAGGGACTGATCAACGATCCGCGCCTCGATGGCAGCTTCGATGTCAACGAAGGGCTGAAACTGGCGCGCAAACTGCTGGTCGACATCAACGAGATCGGCATGCCCACCGCCACCGAATTCCTCGATATGGTGACCGGCCAGTATATTGCCGACCTCATCACCTGGGGCGCCATCGGCGCACGCACCACCGAATCCCAGGTACACCGCGAGATGGCTTCGGCCCTCTCCTGCCCGGTTGGCTTCAAGAACGGCACCGACGGCAATACCCGCATCGCCATCGATGCGGTGCGCGCCGCCCGTCACAGCCACATCTTCTATTCGCCGGACAAGGACGGCAAGATGACCATCTACCGCACCGCCGGTAACCCCTTTGGTCATGTGATCCTGCGTGGCGGCCACCGACCCAACTACGACACCGCCAGTGTCGATGAAGCGTGCGAGGCGCTGGCCGATGTGGGCCTGCCGGAGCGGCTGGTGGTCGATTTCAGCCACGGCAACAGCATGAAGGATCACCGTCGCCAGCTGCTGGTCGCGCAAGATATCTGCGATCAGCTGCGCCGCGGCCGCACCGGCATCGCCGGTATCATGGCCGAGAGCTTCCTGGTGGAAGGGCGTCAGGATGTGGAGAACGGCTGCGCCGCCACCTTTGGCCAGAGCATCACCGATGCCTGCCTGTCATGGAGCGACACCGAAACCCTGCTGGCGATGCTGGCAGAGGCTGCGCAGGTGCGCCTTGCCAAGCGGCAAGCCTGAGCCCCGATGACAAATATCGGCTGGCAGATAGTCCCCCTCGATGAGACGCTGCTGGCGCAGTGGGCAACCCTGCGCCAGCAGCTGTGGCCGCATCACGCACTTTCGGCCCACCTGCAGGAAGGGGTTGAGATGTTGGCCAATGCACATCTCAACGCCTTTCTGGCGCTGGATGAGCAGAGTCAGGCGGTAGGCTTTGCCGATGCAGCCCTGCGCCACGATTACGTGAATGGCTGCAACAGCAGCCCTGTGATGTATCTGGAAGGGGTCTATGTGCAACCGGCCTCGCGCCAGCGTGGGGTGGCCCAAGCCTTGATCGCTCAGGTGGGGCAGTGGGGCCGCGAGCTGGGTTGCCGGGAACTGGCCTCCGATGCCGCCATCGACAATCTTGCCTCGCAGCAGATGCACCAGCGACTCGGCTTTGCCGAAACGGAGCGAGTCGTATTCTTCAAAAAGGCCCTCGGCTGACGCCAAGGGCCTTTCTTGTTTCTCACAAACTGGGCATAAACCAGACCCGACCCGCCGCTTCGATGCGGTCGGTGCGGATCTGGAATACCTGCGCCAGCAGCGCCTCATCCACCAGCTCTACACCCCCTTCGCGCACCACCGCGCCCCCTTGCAGGCAGAGAATGCGGTCGGCCCAGTCGATGGCCAGATTGATATCGTGGATGGCGAGCACCACCAGCAAGCCCTGCCCGGCCAGGGTTTTCAGCAACCGCAATAGCGCCAGCTGGTGATGCAGGTCGAGCCCCGCCAGCGGCTCGTCCAGCAGCAGCACCTTGCCGGTCGGATTGAGGCTCGGCCACACCTGCAGCAAGGTGCGGGCAATCAGCACTCGCTGCTGCTCGCCCCCCGACAACCGGCTGAAGTCACGAGCCAGCAAGGCTTCCAGCTCCAATGCCTCGCACAGTGCGTTTATCGCCTCATTCTGTCTGGCGGGCGCAACCGCCTCATCGAACCCCAGGCTCAACACCTGAAACACCGGAATATGAAACAGCTGGGGCTGACGCTGGGGTAGCATGGCACGCTGCTTGGCAAGCTCGGGCCAACTCAGGTCAGTAAGCACTTCCCCCCCCAGCAGCACTGTGCCATCGGCGGGTAAAATCCCCGCCAGCGCCCCGAGCAGGGTCGACTTGCCACTGCCATTGGGGCCAAGCAGCGCCACCAACTGGCCGCCATGCCAACGGATATTGAGGGGAGAGAGCCGTCCGGCAATGGCGAGCTCGCGCGCCTCCAGCAGCGGCGCAGTAGCACCAGAAGAAACCGGCATGTGATCAGCGGGCGACATCGGCATCTTGCCTCAACAACGGGTAAATAAGGTGACTGCGCGCCCCGACCAAATCATGCAGAACCATCAGCAGTTTGCCTCAATAGCAGATAGATAAAGAGCGGCGCCCCCACCGAGGCGGTGATGACCCCTATAGGCAACTCCCCCGCGCTCAGGGTGGATCGAGCAACCAGATCGGCTGCCATCAGCAGGGCCCCGCCACCGAGCGCCGACGCAGGCAGCAGGAAACGCTGATCGCTACCGCCACAGAGCCGCAGCAGATGGGGCACCACCAGCCCGACAAAACCGATCACCCCGCACAGGGATACCGCCACCCCGGTCAGCAGACAGACCGCCAGCACCAGCCGTACTCGCATCCTGTCGACATCCATCCCCATCAGGCGGGCCTGGGTCTCCCCCAGCAGCAACTGTTGCAGCGCCTTGCCCTGCCAGCAGAGCCAGCCCAGGGTGAGCGGCAGCACCAGCCACCACCAGGCAAACTGCTGGCTGCCGTAAGAGAGGCTGCCCATCATCCAGAACATGAATTCACGCAAGGAGCCGTCGTCGGCAAAGTACATCAGCCAGGTCATGGCGGCATTGGTGAGAATACCGATAGCCACCCCAAACAGTAGCAAGCGGGCATGGCCGAGACGCGCCCGGCGAGCCAGCCGAATGAGCAGCATGGTCACCAGCAGGGCGCCACCGAAGGCCGCCAGTGACAGCACCCAGCCTGGCAGATAGACACCGAGGGATTTGGCTACCGCCATCGCTACCATGGCAGCCAGTCCTGCCCCGCTTGAGACACCAAGCAGCCCGGGCTCCGCCACCGGGTTGTGCAGCATCACCTGTAGCACGGCACCGCCACAGGCAAGCGCTGCACCAGCCAAGAGGGCCAGCAAGGCGCGCGGCAGACGCAGCTCCAGCAGGATGCGCTGTTCGAGATCGCCAAGGGGCTGCCAGGGCAGCAGCACAAACTCGCCCCAGACGAGGGATAAGAGAAACAGCAGCAGGGTCAGCAGGGTCAGGCCACCGAGCCAGCGCCGCTGCCAGCGCTGCTGGCGGGCGATAAGGGAGAGGTACAAGGATGATCCCCGAATAACAAGGCAGCCCCCCGGCCCTGTCGCAGCGCCGGGGAGAAGCAGGAAAAGGGCATGATAACAGTGGCTTGCCACCCAAGGTCAAGGCTGGTAACGCTTTGCCATCACGCTTATCTCGCCGCTGGCCACCAGATTTTGCAGCGCCACCAATAAGGGCTGGCGCAGCGACTGGTGAGGTGAGTGCTTGCTCATCCCCAGATAGAGGGTCACCGGCGTGGCAGGGCGGTAGTCCGCCTTGCCTATCCGGCTGGCATTTCCCTGACTCAGGGCATAGTCCACCTGACAGTCGGTGCCAATCATCAGCGGCAGGTGACCGCGCTGCACCATGCGCAGCAGCTGATCTTCGGTGGCTACTCCGTGCTTGTCGAGGCGACTGCCAGAGTTGAAGGGCTCAAAGTAGGCGGAGTTGAGCACATAGCCCACCTTCACCCCCTGCAGATCGCGGTATTGGTGGATCCGGGCCACATTGACCGGCTGACCATAAAACGCGGGCCAGCACTGGTAGTAGGCAGGCTGCAGATAGTCGATAAACTGCGCCCGCTCGGCGGTATAGGCGAGGCCAATCATCAGATCGACCTGACCGGTCTGCATCTGCTTGAGCGCCCTGCCCCACGGCATCCGCCGTACCTGCAACTCAATGCCGCTCGCCTGTTGCAACCGGCGCAGGATGTCCATGTCGAGCCCCTGCAACCGGCCATCCGCTTGCAGGATGCGAAATGGCGGCCACAGATCGGTGGCCACCGTCAGCGTCGGGGTCGCACACACCGGCATGGCAAATAACAGTAACAACACAATCCCGCATAACTTGCCCATCCCGTCGCATACCTCGCACGGCTTATCCTGTTGGTTAAAAATACCCTCCCGCACCACGTATGAAAACCCGTGGTTCAGGGATAAAATGCGCCGGATTTTCAAGGAGAACCCTATGAACCCGATTTTCACCAGTATCGGTCTGCTGCTCTGCAGCAACGTCTTTATGACCTTCGCCTGGTACGCTCACCTCAAGAGCATGAACCATAAACCCTGGATCATTGCCGCCCTGGTGAGCTGGGGTATCGCTCTGTTCGAATACCTGCTACAAGTGCCCGCCAACCGCATCGGCCATACGGTGATGAGCGTGGGCCAACTGAAAATCCTGCAAGAAGTGATCACACTCACCGTATTCGTCCCCTTCTCTATCTTCTATCTCAAAGAAGATCTGAAATGGGACTATCTCTGGGCAGGGCTCTGCATTCTCGGTGCGGTCTTTTTTGTCTTTCGCGAGAAACTGACCGGCGCCTGAGGCTGTACACTCAATATCATCCCGCTCATGGCATCTCATTGATCGACGAGGCAAAAAAATGGAATTGCGAGACATGTTACAGATCCTGGCCAAGCAGGATGGCTCAGACCTCTATCTGTCGACCGGCGCGCCCCCCTGCGCCAAATTTAACGGCGGCCTGCGCCCCCTCAACGAAACGCCGCTGGAGCCGGGGGAAGTGGCGCGGATCGCCGCCGAGATCATGGATGGCGAGCAGAAGCAGCAGTTCGAGAAGGATCTGGAGATGAACCTCGCCATCTCCCTGCCCCAGATCGGCCGCTTTCGGGTCAACATCTTCAAGCAGCGCAACGAAGTCTCTTTGGTGGCCCGCAACATCAAGACCGACATCCCCCGCTTTGAAGATCTCAAACTCCCGCCTGTGCTGCTCGACACCATCATGGAGAAACGCGGTCTGGTACTGTTTGTCGGCGGTACCGGCTCGGGTAAATCTACCTCGCTGGCGGCGCTTATCGACCACCGCAACCGCAACAGCGGCGGGCACATCATTACCATCGAGGATCCGGTGGAGTTCGTTCATCGCCACCGCAAGAGCATCATCAACCAGCGGGAGGTTGGCGTGGATACCCGCAGCTTCCACGCCGCCCTGAAAAACACCCTGCGTCAGGCGCCGGACGTCATTCTTATCGGCGAAATTCGCGATCGCGAGACCATGGAGCATGCGCTGGCCTTCTCCGAAACCGGCCACCTTGCCATCTCCACCCTGCACGCCAACAATGCCAACCAGGCGCTGGATCGCATCATCAACTTCTTCCCGGAAGAGCGCCGCCCACAGCTGCTCAACGATCTGGGCAACAACCTCAAGGCCTTTGTCTCTCAGCGGCTGGTGAAAACCACCGATGGCGGCCGCCGGGCCGCAGTGGAGATCATGCTCGGCACCCACACCATCCGCGACATGATCAAGCGCGGCGAATTTGGCGGCCTCAAAGAGGTGATGGAGAAATCCAAGGCCCTCGGCATGGTCACCTTCGACAGTGCCCTGTTTGATCTGGTGGTGGAAGGGGTAATTGAGGAAGAAGAGGCGGTGAAGAACGCCGATTCGGCCAACAACCTGCGCCTCAAGATCAAGCTGTGGAAGGAGAAGGGACAGATAGCCATCAGCAGTGATGCCACCGGCTGGAGTCTGGAGCCAACAAAGGATGAAAAGGACGATCTCTTCTGATCGCTCCCTCCCGTGCCTCAACAGGCACGGGGGCATTATCTCCCTCTCACACTTTCGCAAAGTGTCTTCCAGACCACTTAACACCAACGGCGAACGCGCTGGCAATACGCCACATACTCGTCACCAAAGCGGGCGCTTAGCAGCCGCTCCTCCGGCATGATCTGAAAGCGAGTTAACCAGGCCACCAGCACGATTGGCCCAACCCAGACCCACATCCCGCCGAGATAACAGCCCCAGGCGGCCAGCCAGCAGAGCAAGCCCAGATACATGGGATTGCGGCTGACACGATAGACGCCACAGGTCACCAGACGGCTGGTGTGCTGCGGTTTGGTGGGGCTGACCGTGGTCTGGTGGTGACGAAACCGTTGCAGGGCCCCAAAGCCCATGATGGCCCCCGCCACGACCAGCACAGCCATCAGCGTCATTGCCCAGATACCGGGCTGGCTCTCCCCTCTTAGCCACCACATGGCCCCTGCACAGAGCAGGAAGATCAGCGGTGGTGGAAAACGTAACTCAAGATTGACCATTTTCTTCCCCTGACGAGTGTCGGCCGAACCCGTGTTGCGGTAGACTCCCAACCAGTCAGCACCTGTTGAGAGTGACAAAGATCATAATAATAACAACAAGTTGTGGTTAAACCACCACCAATGTGGCCGACCCCGTCCAAACTATCCAACGCGAACAACAAAAAGGAATCACCATGCACAAGAAAACTCTGCTGGCTACCCTGATCTTCGGCCTGCTCGCGGGCCAAGCCGTTGCGGCTCCCTATCTGCCCCTTGCGACGGATCATCGAAACGGCCAGGAGCAAACCGCCAGCAACGCCTGGTTGGAAGTGGATCTGGGCGCCTTTGAACACAATATCCAGACCCTCAAGGATCGTCTCGGTGACAAAGGCCCGCAGATCTGCGCCATCATGAAGGCCGACGCTTATGGTCATGGCATCGACCTGCTGGTCCCCTCCGTGGTCAAGGCCAATATCCCCTGCATCGGCATCGCCAGCAACGAAGAGGCGCGCGTCGCCCGCGAGAAGGGCTTTACCGGCCGTCTGATGCGGGTGCGTGCTGCCACCCCGGATGAAGTAGAGCAGGCCCTGCCCTACAAGATGGAGGAGCTGATCGGCAGTCTGGTCAGTGCCCAGGGTATCGCCGATATCGCCCAGCGCCACCACACCACCATTCCGGTGCATATCGCGCTCAACTCCGCCGGCATGAGCCGCAACGGCATCGACCTGCGTCTGGCCGATGCCAAGCAGGATGCGCTGGCCATGCTCAAGCTAAAGGGGATCACCCCGGTCGGCATCATGACCCACTTCCCGGTTGAGGAGAAAGAGGACGTCAAGATGGGGCTGGCCCAGTTCAAACTGGACTCCCAGTGGCTACTGGAAGCGGGCAAGCTGGATCGCAGCAAGATCACCATCCACGCCGCCAACTCCTTCGCCACCCTGGCCGTGCCGGACGCCTACTTCGACATGGTGCGCCCGGGCGGCCTGCTCTACGGTGACTCCATCCCCTCCCACACCGAGTACAAGCGGGTGATGGCATTCAAGACCCAGGTAGCCTCTGTCAACCACTATGCGGCAGGTAACACCGTCGGTTATGACCGCACCTTTACCCTCAAGCGTGACTCCTGGCTCGCCAACCTGCCGCTGGGCTACTCCGACGGTTATCGCCGCGCCCTCAGCAACAAGGCCTATGTGCTGATCCAGGGTCAGAAGGTGCCGGTGGTCGGCAAGACTTCCATGAACACCATCATGGTGGATGTGACTGATCTGAAAGGGGTGAAACCCGGCGACGAGGTGGTGCTGTTTGGCCGTCAGGGTGACGCCGAAGTGAAACAGGCGGATCTGGAGGAGTACAACGGCGCCCTGCTGGCGGACATGTACACCATCTGGGGCTACACCAACCCCAAGAAGATCAAACGCTGATAACACGATATGAAAAAGGGCTCCCACGGGAGCCCTTGTTGTTATTGCTTCATTGTCTGCCGCACTCAAGCGGCCTTTTTACGGGTCACAAACAGACTCAGCCCCATGGATGCCAGCAGGATCAACGCAACTACACCAAGCGCAATGCCGGTCGGGATTTTGAAGATATCCAGCAGCAGCATCTTGACCCCGATAAACATCAGGATCAGCGCCAGACCGTATTTTAGCAGGGCGAAGCGATCAGCCACACCGGCCAGCAGGAAGTACATGGCACGCAGACCCATGATGGCGAAGATGTTGGAGGTCAGCACGATGAAGGGATCCGTGGTCACCGCGAAGATGGCCGGGATACTGTCCACCGCGAAGATGAGGTCGCTCACCTCCACCAGCACCAGGATCAACAGCAGCGGGGTGGCATAGCGCACACCGTCACGCCAGACGAAGAACTTCTCCCCTTCCAGGGTCTCGGTCACCTTGAAACGACGGCGCATCCAGCCCAGCAGCGGGTTGTTGGCGAGATCAGGCTCCTTGTCGGCCGCCCACAGCATTTTGGCGCCGGTCAGCAGCAGGAAAGCGCCGAACAGATAGAGGATCCAGTGGAACTGCTCGATGAGCCAGCTGCCCGCGAACACCATACCGGCACGCATCACGATGGCACCCAGCACCCCGTACAGCAGCACCCGGCGCTGCAACTCGGCCGGAATGGCAAAGTAGCCGAACAGCATCAGCCAGACGAATACGTTGTCCACTGCCAGCGCTTTCTCGATGAGGTAGCCGGTGAGGAACTCCAGTCCTTTCTGGTTGGCGATTTCACGGCCCGCGCTGTGATCCAGCCAGAGCCAGATGGCCAGGTTGAAGAGCAGCGCCACGCTGACCCAGATGAGGGACCAGACGCCCGCCTCTTTGAGGGACACCTTGTGTGACTTGCCGCCACCGACAAAGCGTATGTCTATCCATAACAGGACCAGCACTATGCTGAAGAAACCGGTCCACATCCACCATTCACCCATGTTCACTTCTCCCAAAAACGACAAAACCCACGACCGAGAGGCATGGGTTTGCGTTTGGAGCAGATACACCTTGCCTCTCGGCAAGGTCTCACTTACAGCTGATTTGCATCGACTGCCCGGCTGCCGGGTGCACTGCAGGAAATGGGTGCACCGTAATGACGACAAACCGGCGAGAAGTTACTCCCCTTGTTGCGCGGATAGTAGCAGCGGTAAAAGATAACGCCAAGAGGCATCTTCACTACCGCCAGAAATAAATCGGGGCCCCATCAAGGAGCCCCGCAAACAGGTTCAACACATCCCCATCAGAGCGGGTCGACCTTGAGGCAGGAGACCGCGTGATCGAAGTTCCCCTCCAGCACGGGGCGGGTCTTGGCGCACTCGGGGCCAGCCACCGGGCAGCGGGTGCGGAACACGCAACCGGACGGCGGGTTCATCGGTGAGGGCAAGTCCCCCTCCAGGATCTGGATCACCTTGTTGCGCTCCAGCTCAGGGTCCGGGATCGGCACCGCTGACATCAGCGCCTTGGTGTAGGGGTGCAACGGGTTGGCGAAGATCTCCTTGCGAGTCCCCAGCTCGACGGCGTTGCCCAGATACATCACCAGTACCCGGTCGGAGATGTGCTTGACCACCGACAGATCGTGGGCGATGAAGATAAGCGACAGCCCCATCTCCTTTTGCAGGGATTTGAGTAAGTTGACCACCTGCGCCTGAATGGATACGTCAAGCGCCGACACCGGCTCGTCGCAGATGATCATCTTGGGCTCGAGGATCAGCGCCCGGGCGATACCGATCCGCTGGCACTGGCCGCCAGAAAACTCGTGCGGGTAGCGGTTGACCAGGTTGGGCAAGAGCCCCACCTTGCTCATCATGGCGCGCACCTTCTCCTTCACCTCTTCCCGCGGCAGGTTGGGATAGAAGGTGATGAGCGGCTCGGCAATGATGTCGCCGATGGTCATGCGCGGGTTCAGAGAAGCCAGCGGGTCCTGGAAGATCATCTGGATCTCTTTGCGCTTCTCGCGCAGGGCATTCTGATCGAGCTTGGTAAGATCGTCACCCAGCCACACCACCTTGCCATCGGTGGCCGGTACCAGACCGATGATGGCGCGGGCAAAGGTCGATTTGCCGCAGCCGGACTCCCCCACCACACCGAGGGTTTCACCCTCATAGAGACGCAAGGTCACCCCATCGACCGCCTTGAGGTCGGACGGTTTGGCCCAGGGCCACGCCTTGCCACTCTTGATACTGAAGTGGACCTTGAGGTCAGACACTTCCAACAGCAATTTTTTGTCGGCACCCATTTAGTTGGCCCCCTTGTTCATGGCATCCGAAACCCAGTGGCAAGCACGCTCCCGACCGTCGTTGAACGGGGTCAGGATCGGTGACTGCTGGCCGCAAATCTCGCTGACCCGGTGGCAACGCTCCTGGAAGGGGCAGCCGGTCGGCAGACGCAGCAGGTTGGGCGGATTGCCCGGGATGGTGGGCAGCACTTCCCCTTCGGTATCGAGACGAGGAATGGCGCGCAGCAGGCCTTCGGTGTAGGGGTGGCTCGGGCGATAGAAGATATCGTCTACCTTGCCGTACTCCATGGTACGACCGGCATACATCACCAGCACCTTGTTGCAGATACCGGCGACCACGCCAAGGTCATGGGTGATCATGATGATGGCAGTGTTGAACTCGCGCTTGAGCTCGTTCATCAGAGTCATGATCTGGGCCTGTACGGTCACGTCGAGTGCGGTAGTCGGTTCGTCGGCGATCAGCAGTTGCGGCCGGCAGAGCAGCGCCATGGCGATCATCACCCGCTGACGCATACCGCCGGAGAACTCGTGGGGATACATCCCCATCCGCTTGCGTGCTTCGGGAATTTTCACCGCATCGAGCATCCGTACCGACTCTTCGAACGCTTCCGCCTTGCTGACGCCCTTATGCAACATCAGCACTTCCATCAGCTGATCCTGCACCTTCATGTAGGGGTTGAGCGAGGTCATGGGGTCCTGGAAGATCATGGCGATCTTCTCGGAGCGGATCTTGTTGAGCTTGGACTCCGGCAGGTTGAGGATCTCCTCCCCCTGAAACTTGGCGGAGCCCGTAATAATGCCGTTTTTGGCCAGCAGCCCCATGATGGCAAAGGCCGTCTGGGATTTGCCAGAGCCGGACTCGCCGACGATCCCCAGGGTTTCACCCGCAGAGAGAGAAAAGTTGAGGTCGTTGACCGCCACCACATTGCCGTCCGGGGTCTTGAACTCGACCCGCAGATCTTTCACATCCAGTAACTTCATATAAAAACTCCTTATCGATCTTTCGTGATGCTTTCCTGTCGACCCGATGCTCGATTAACGATCTTTCGGATCGAGGGCGTCACGCAGACCATCCCCGAGGAAGTTGAAGCAAAACAGGGTCACCACCATAAAACCGGCGGGGAACAGCAGTTGCCAGATGGCCACTTCCATCGACTTGGAGCCTTCATCCAGCAGGGCACCCCAGCTGGTCATCGGTTCCTGAACCCCAAGGCCCAGGAAACTCAGGAAGGATTCAAACATGATCATCCCCGGCACCAGCAAGGTGGCGTAAACGGCCACGATACCGAGTACGTTCGGTACGATGTGACGGGTGATGATCTTCCACTTGGAGACGCCACAGACGTGGGCCGCCTCGATAAACTCCTTGCTCTTGAGGCTGAGAGTCTGGCCGCGCACGATACGCGCCATGTCGAGCCAGCTCACCGCCCCGATAGCGATAAAGATGAGTGCCAGATTGCGGCCAAAGAAGGTGACCAGCATGATGACAAAGAACATGAAGGGGAAGGCGTTGAGGATCTCCAGTACCCGCATCATCAGGCTGTCGACCCGCCCGCCGATAAAGCCGGAGGCCGCGCCATACAGGGTGCCGATGATGACCGCCACCATGGCGCCCATGATGCCGACCATCAGGGAGATGCGACCGCCCAGCAGGGTGCGCACGAACAGATCGCGCCCCAGACTGTCGGTTCCGAAGTAGTGACCTGCTTCCATATCCGGCGGCGACTGCATGGCGCCCCAGTCCGGATCGTCAAAGGTGTATTGGGACAAATGGGGGCCAAAGATGACCGCCAGACCGATGATGGTCAGAATGATCAGGCTGGTCAGGGCCGCCTTGTTGCGCAGGAAACGGCGACGGGCATCCTTCCACAGGGAGCGCCCCTCCACCACTTCCACTTTTTGCGCGAACGCCTCGACGGCATCGCGTTTTTCAGTTGAAACAACCATGATGAACTCCCGAATTAGTAACGGATCTTGGGATCGATAAAGGCGTAGAGAATATCGACCACTGCGTTAAAGGTGATGGTGAGGGCGCCGACCAGAATGGTCAGACCGAGCACCATGGAGTAATCACGGTTAAGGGCACCGTTGACGAACAGCTGACCGATCCCCGGCAGGCCGAAGATGGTCTCGATCACCACGGAACCTGTGATGATGCCGACAAAGGCCGGGCCCAGATAGGAGACCACCGGCAGCATGGCCGGACGCAGCGCGTGTTTCAGGATGATGTGGCGCAGCGGCAAGCCCTTGGCACGGGCGGTACGGATGAAGTTGGAGTTCATGGTCTCGATCATGCTGCCCCGCATGATCCGCGAGATGGCGGAGATGTAGTACATCATCATGCCGAACACCGGCAGCACCATAAACTGGATGCCACCGCCCTGCCAGCCACCGGCAGGGAACCAGCCCAGATGAATACTGAAAAACAGCACCAGCAAGGGCGCCAGCACAAAGCCCGGGATCACCACCCCGGCCATAGCCGACGACATCAGCAGATAATCGATGATGGTGTTCTGTTTCAGTGCCGCTATGGTGCCGAAGGTGACCCCCAGCAACACGGCGAAGAAGAAGGCCGTGGTCCCGATCTTGGCGGATACAGGCAACGCCTGGCTCACCAGATCATTGACGGTGAAATCCTTGTATTTGAAAGAGGGACCCAAATCACCCTGCACCAGGTTGCCCAGGTAGGTGAGATATTGCATGCCAATGGGTTTGTCGAGCCCATATTTGGCCTCGATATTGGCCATCACTTCAGGGGGAAGTGAACGTTCGCTGGTAAAGGGGTTACCCGGGGCGAAACGCATCATGAAGAAAGAGACAGTGATCAAGACCAACAGAGTCGGGATCGCTTCCAATAGCCGTTTAAAAATGAATTTCAACATAGACATTTCCTGTCCTGTACTGCTTCCAAAGGGTCGCGATTGTAATAAAGGCCCGCCGTCCGGCGGGCCCTGCTTGTTATGCGACTTGTTGCTTTAAATCAGTGAGCAATGATGTACATATCTTTGCTGTAGAGGTTATCCAGCGGGTTGCTTGGGTAACCCCCAACATAAGCTTTGACCATCCGAGGTTGAACATATTGGTATATCGGGATGATCGGCATGTCCTTGGCCAGGATCTCTTCCGCCTGGACATAGAGCTTGTTGCGAGCGTCCGCATCAACCTGATCACGAGAGTCGGTCATCAACTTGTCAAACGCTGGATTGGAGTACTTGCCATCGTTGTTGCCGTGAGTGGTCTGCATCAGATCCAGCATGGATGAGGCTTCGTTGTAGTCGGCGCTCCAGCCGGCACGACCCACGTCAAACTGGCCCTGCTTCTTGGTTTCCAGGTAAGTTTTCCACTCCTGGTTCACTAAACTGACCTCTGCACCCAGTTTTTTCCACATGGAAGCAACGGCCACAGCCACTTTCTTGTGGTTGTCATCGGTGTTGTAGAGCAGCTCGAACTTCAACGGCTTGCTGGCATCGAAACCTGCCTCTTCAAGCAGCGCCTTGGCCTTGGCATCACGCTCGGCCTGGGTCATTTTTGACCACTCTGGGGCAACCGGTTTAAAACCATCGACATAGTCAGGCGTCAACCCATATGCGGGTTTTTGCCCTTGCCCCATGACTTTATCTGCAATCACGTCACGATTGACCGCATAAGAAAGAGCAGTTCGCACTCGCACGTCATCAAACGGCTTTTTCTTGATGTTGAACTGGTAGTAATAAGTAGAAACCAGACCTTCAACCTTCAAATCAGCCGGGTAATCTTTCTTGAGTTGCTTGAAACGTTCGATAGGCACGTTCCATGTCATATCAATTTCACCAGCCAAGAAGCGATTTAGCTCCGCGTTGGTGGACTGGATCGGAAGATAGGTAACCTTGTTGATCACCGTTTTCGCATCATTCCAGTAGTTTTTATTACGCTCCAAGCCAATTCGCTCATTAACAACCCACTCCTTCAATACGTAGGCACCATTACCTACCATATTGCCCGGCTGGGTCCATTTTTCACCATACTTCTCGATGACCTTCTTCGGTACCGGGTAGGTGGTGGTGTGAGAGAGCATGGTTACGAAATAAGGGATAGCCTTCTCGAGCTGCACTTCGAAGGTGTAGTCGTCGGTCGCCTTCACGCCCAGCGTATCAGCCGGCTTCTTGCCAGCAATGATCTCTGTAGCATTGGCAATAGTTGGCATCTCCAGATACCAGGAGTAAGGAGAGGCTGTCTTGGGGTCAACTGCACGCTGGAAGGCATATACAAAATCATGTGCGGTGACAGGTTCACCGTTGGACCACTTGGCATCTTTGCGCAGGTGGAAGACGTAGTGCTTGTTATCCTTGGTTTCCCAAGACTCTGCGACACCAGGAACAACTTCCCCTTTCGAACCGGATGTCACGAGACCTTCAAAGAGGTCGCGCAAAATTGCAGACTCAGGCGTTCCTTCAACTTTCTGTGGGTCCAAGGTCGCAGGCTCGGAACCGTTGCCTTTTACCAGTTGCTGGACTTCAGCCAGCTTGGTTCCCGCCGGGACATCGGCAGCCTGAGCCACATTGACGCCACCAAACAGTGCAGCCATCAGCAATGTGTTAATCATTGTTTTTTTATGAGTCATTTCCCTACTCCAACAAGAACATTCCATGCGTTTTTAAAGTGACGGGGTTAAAACCCGCTCCCAGCATAATTCCCTGCCAATTCCGATAATGCAACAGATATTGTCAGGGTAACCGTCATTTTCTGGTTAAAAAATCAGCTGACACGCGCTTTTTCAGTATTAAAACACCGACAAAACGCTCATTTTTCACACAAACGCCCGATTCTAGAAAAGACCGGGCAAAAAGCAACCAATAAAAAGCCGGTCACGAGGACCGGCTTTCATAAAGCGGAGCTGGCTCACATCAGGCTGGGGAAAACCCCCTTGATGCCGGCCACCATGATCTCGATACCCAGCGACATCATGATAAGACCCATGATACGGGTCACCACGTTGATACCGGTGTTGCCCATGATCTTGAACAGCAGCGGCGCGGCGCGGAAGATGAGCCAGGAGCAGAAGGAGAAGACAACGACAACCACTGACATGCCGAGCAGCTGCTGCCAGTGGCTCTGGCTGGCATAGACAATCACCGAGGAGATAGCACCAGGGCCCGCCATCAGCGGCAGCGCCAGCGGTACCACGGCGATAGACTCGCGCACCGCCAGTTCGCCCTTTTCTTGTTTGTTGTGCTTCACCTCGCCCAGCTTGCCCTGCAGCATCGACCAGGCAATCAGGGTAATCAGCGACCCACCGGCGATCCGGAACGACGCCAGCGAGATGCCAAACCCATCGAGGATCAGCTGCCCCATATACATGGAGACCAGCAGGATCACCATCACCGCGATATTGGCGGTGGTATTGGTTTTCATCCGCTCGGCCTGGGTATGGTGGCTGGTCAGGCTGACAAACACCGGCAACAAACCAAGCGGGTTGATAATTGCGAACAAACCGACAAAAAACTTCAGATACAACGAGACGTCAATTGCTGCCATAGGCGCCTTCCAATAGAGTTTCGGGCCCAGCGGGCCAGTCCATTAATTTCGTGCGTAAATTTACATCATAGCCAGAGCGGGCACCAATCAAATAATCTCACCATTTTGAGGGTTTTTTAGTTAGTTCATCTAATGCATCCGCGCTAACTGGCATAAACCGATGCCAAAAGCCCTTTCTACCGCCCGACACGCGTTAGAAAAGTGAGCGCAAACCTGCTTAATCATAACCGGAGAGTACGACGATGACTGACCGAATGACCAAGCGACTCGAGAGGATCCAGGCTTTGCCTTCCCACTATTTCAGGCCAGACATCACTTCATTGACTCGGCAAGAGAGCCACAATGCAAAAACCGGGAAAGCGGGCAGAAATAGCCTCCTTGGGGAATAAAGCGGATTAGTCATGGATTAAAACAACAATCATTTTTGCAACAAACGCTGGAATAAAGTGCGTTTGTCGGTGATTTTGAAACCAATTCACTCATATTTGCTAACCTATACCGCCAAAATAGCTCTGTAATACTATGGCCGAGTGCAATTAACCACTTGATAAATGTGGTTTATCACTCTGCATTAACAAGTCTCTCACCTTTCCCTTTGATGCACATTCCGATAACATCAATCAAACAAGGATTGTGAAATAAAATTTCTTTTGTTCTTTTGTTACACATGATCCAGATCAAGTTTTTCTGAGTCAGCCCCGCTCTATAATCGACTCAGAAAGCGATTTAGTAAGGCATGTGAAAAAGCTGTTGCAACGATACCGTCTTGACAGGGCGACTATAATTGCCGGGCATTGCCAACGTCTTACTAAACAGTTTTCAAATAATCAGGAGATAAACATGGCAGTAACCAATTTGGCTGAACTGGATGCACTGGTCGCCCGCGTTAAGGAAGCCCAGCGTGAATTCGCCAGCTTCTCTCAAGAGCAGGTAGACAAGATCTTCCGTGCCGCCGCCCTGGCCGCCAACAACGCCCGTATCCCCCTGGCCCAGATGGCCGTGGAAGAATCCGGTATGGGTATCATCGAAGACAAGGTTATCAAGAACCACTTCGCCTCCGAATACATCTACAACAAGTACAAAGACGAGAAGACCTGCGGCATTCTGAGCGAAGATGATCAGATGGGTACCATCACCATCGCCGAGCCGGTAGGTATCATCTGTGGTATCGTTCCGACCACCAACCCGACCTCTACTGCGATCTTCAAATCCATGATCGCGCTCAAGACCCGCAACGCCATCATCTTCTCCCCGCACCCCCGCGCCAAGAACTCCACCAATACCGCTGCCAAGCTGGTACTGGATGCCGCTGTTGCCGCCGGTGCGCCGAAAGACATCATCGGCTGGATCGACCAACCGTCTGTTGAGCTCTCCAACGCCCTGATGAAGCACGAAGACATCAACCTGATCCTGGCCACCGGTGGCCCGGGTATGGTCAAAGCAGCCTACTCCTCCGGTAAGCCTGCTATCGGTGTGGGTGCCGGTAACGTACCTATCGTTATCGACGAAACCGCCGACGTGAAGCGTGCCGTTGCCTCCATCCTGATGTCCAAGACTTTCGATAACGGCGTGGTCTGTGCTTCCGAGCAGGCAGTCATCGTTGTTGATGCCATCTACGACCAGGTTAAAGAGCGCTTTGCATCCCACAAGGGCCACGTGCTCTCCAAAGAAGATGCTGACAAGGTACGTAAAGTCATCCTGATCAACGGTGCCCTGAACGCCAACATCGTTGGCCAGCCAGCCACCAAGATTGCCGAGATGGCAGGCGTGACTGTACCGGCTGATACCAAGATCCTGATCGGTGAAGGCGTCAAGCTGTGTGCAGAAGATGAGTTTGCTCACGAGAAATTGTCCCCGCTGCTCGGTATGTTCCGTGCAAGCAGCTTCGAAAACGCCGTTGATATGGCCTGTGACATGGTCAACATCGGTGGTATCGGCCACACCTCAGGTCTGTACACCGACCAGGACCGCAACGCTGACCGCATCAAGTACTTCGGCGACAAGATGAAGACCGCGCGTATCCTGATCAACACTCCGTCTACCCAAGGCGGTATCGGTGACCTGTACAACTTCGCAATGGCTCCGTCCCTGACCCTGGGTTGCGGCTCCTGGAGCGGTAACTCCATCTCCGAAAACGTGGGTCCGAAGCACCTGATCAACAAGAAGACAGTCGCAAAACGGGCAGAAAACATGCTGTGGCACAAACTTCCGAAATCCATCTACTTCCGTCGTGGTTCCCTGCCGATCGCTCTGAGCGACCTGGAAGGTAAAAAGCGTGCCATGGTCGTAACTGACCGCTTCCTGTTCAACAACGGCTACGCCGATGAACTGGTCAGCCTGCTGAAAGCACAGAATATGGAAGTGGAAGTGTTCTACGAAGTAGAAGCTGACCCGACCCTGGCTGTGGTTCGCAAGGGTGCCGAGATGGCCAACTCCTTCAAACCGGACGTTATCCTGGCGCTGGGCGGTGGTTCACCGATGGATGCAGCCAAGATCATGTGGGTGATGTACGAGCACCCGAACACCGCGTTCGAAGATCTGGCCATGCGCTTTATGGATATCCGCAAGCGTATCTACAAGTTCCCGAAAATGGGCGTGAAGGCCGAACTGGTCTGTATCACCACCACTTCCGGTACCGGCTCTGAAGTCACTCCGTTTGCGGTAGTAACCGATGAAGTGTCTGGTCAGAAGTATCCGCTGGCTGACTACGAGCTGACCCCGAACATGGCCATCGTTGATGCCAACCTGGTCATGGGCATGCCGAAGTCCCTGTGTGCCTTCGGTGGTATCGATGCCGTGACTCACGCCATGGAAGCCTATGTTTCCGTACTGGCTAACGAGTACTCCGACGGCCAGGCGCTGCAAGCCCTGAAAATGCTGAAAGAGTACCTGCCGTCCAGCTACCAGAACGGTGCCAACGACCCGATCGCTCGTGAGAAGGTGCACAATGCTGCCACCATCGCCGGTATCGCGTTCGCCAACGCCTTCCTGGGTGTGTGCCACTCCATGGCTCACAAACTGGGTGCCGAGTTCCACATTCCGCACGGTCTGGCTAACGCCCTGCTGATCAGCAACGTCATCCGCTACAACGCGAACGACAACCCGACCAAGCAGACTGCGTTCTCCCAGTACGACCGCCCGCAGGCTCGTCGTCGTTACGCCGAAGTCGCTGACCACCTGGGTCTGACTGCTGCCGGTGACCGCACCGCAGCCAAGATCGAGAAGCTGCTGACCTGGCTGGACGAGCTGAAGGCTACCTTGGGTATCCCGGCCTCTATCCGCGAAGCTGGCGTGACTGAAGCTGACTTCCTGGCCAAGGTTGACCAGCTGGCTATCGAAGCCTTCGATGACCAGTGCACCGGCGCCAACCCGCGCTACCCGCTGATCAGCGAGCTGAAGCAGGTTCTGCTGGACTCCTACTACGGTCGTCCGTTCACCGAAGCCGCTCCGGTAACTGCTGCCCCGGTTGAAGCCAAGGTTGAAGGCAAGAAGAAATCCAAGGCCTGATAACCAGTCCTGAGATAACAAGCCCGCGCACTGCGCGGGCTTTTTTTATCTGCAACTAATCACAGCCATCATCTCCCTGACGACTGCGCAAGTGCAGCACCTATCTTCCAGACCAACCAACCAACCAACCACCCAACTCGCCCCAGCCAATCCGTTATCGACATCCCAACCTGTGACTCTGTATTGATGGGCCCCTGTGATAACAAGAGCACGCCCCATCACCTCCTCTCCCCTACCCGCAACGCAATTATCCTGACGGGTCGTTGCGAGCAGTGAACCCCATCTACAGAGCTAAAGGAGTGATAAACAGAATAAGCGGAGCATCGCTAACGCAATGCAGCAGAACTGCCGACTGGCGTACGTACAGGGCCAACCGACTGGCATGAATAGAGCAATGATAATGCGCAGAGAAAGCGGGAAAGACTGTCAGTGAAGAGAGTTGCAGCAACAGTTGCGCAACCGACACATCAGCAGTTGCCACGATGCAAAGATAAAAAAATGGCAGCCATCTGGCTGCCATCGGGAGAGCACAATTCAGCGATCAGAGGGTCGCAGCGACTTCATCGGAGATGGAACCGTTGTGGTAAACCTCCTGCACGTCGTCCAGATCTTCCAGCATGTCGATGAGGCGCATCAGCTTGGGCGCGGTCTCGGCATCCAGCTCCGCTTCGGTGGAGGGGATCATGGTCACTTCAGCGCTCTGGGCCTTGAAGCCGGCAGCTTCCAGACCATCCAGCACAGTACCGAAGTCGTTCGGGGTGGTGTACACCTCGATGGTGCCATCTTCTTCGGTCACCACGTCATCAGCACCCGCTTCCAGCGCGGCGTCCATCAGGGCATCTTCGTCCACGCCAACGAAAGTCAGCAGACCTTTCTTGCTGAACAGATAGGCGACGGAGCCGTCGGTACCCAGGTTGCCACCGCACTTGCTGAAGGCGTGACGCACTTCGGCTACGGTACGGTTGCGGTTGTCGGTCAGGCACTCTACCATCACGGCAGAGCCAGCCGGGCCGTAACCTTCGTACACGATGGTCTCGAGCTGTTCGCCATCGCCACCACCGGCGCCACGCTGAATGGCACGGTTGATGGTGTCGCGGGTCATGTTGTTGGTCAGGGCGGCAGTCACCGCAGCACGCAGACGCGGGTTGTTGGCCGGATCGGCATCACCCAGACGCGCGGAGGTAGTGATTTCGCGGATCAGCTTGGTGAAGATCTTGCCACGCTTGGCGTCCTGAGCGGCCTTGCGGTGTTTGATGTTGGCCCATTTACTGTGACCTGCCATAGAGACTCTCCGTTATTTTTTAAATGTCAGTAACACTGATCATGACTAACCCAAGGGAAACACAGAGGCCGCACGGCGGCGGCCTCCGGTGCCGGTATCGGCTTACTCGTCGCCCTTGATGGTGGTTGCAATCGCCAGCTCACCCAGTTGGGCGGCGTTGGCAAGGCTGGGGGCGTCTGTCATCAGACAGGCGGCCGCGGTCGTTTTCGGGAAGGCGATGACGTCCCGAATGTTTTCGGTGCCGGTCAGCAGCATGCTGAGACGGTCCAGACCGAAGGCCAGACCGGCGTGCGGCGGGGTGCCGTACTTCAGCGCATCCAGCAGGAAGCCAAACTTCAGGCGCTGCTCGGCCGGGGTGATACCCAGGATATCGAACACGGTGGATTGCATCTCGCTGTTGTGGATACGGACAGAACCGCCACCCACTTCGTAACCGTTGATCACCATGTCGTAGGCGTTGGCGTAAGCACCCACCGGGTTGGCTTTCAGCTCGGCCGGGCTCATGTTGCTCGGCGCGGTGAAGGGGTGGTGCATGGCAGCCAGACCGCCTTCGCCATCTTCCTCGAACATCGGGAAGTCGATGACCCACAGCGGCTTCCAGCTGTTCTCCAGCAGACCCAGATCACGGCCCACTTTCAGACGCAGGGCGCCCATGGCATCGCAAACCACTTTCTTGGAGTCGGCACCGAAGAAGATGATGTCGCCGTCGGCCGCGCCGGTACGGGCCAGGATCTCGCGCACGATGGAGTCAGAGAGGAACTTGGCAACCGGAGACTGCACGCCTTCGATGCCATTGGCCGCTTCGTTGACCTTCATCCAGGCCAGGCCCTTGGCACCGTAGATACCGACAAACTTGGTGTACTCGTCGATCTGCTTGCGAGAGAGCTCGGCACCACCCGGTACTTTCAGGGCTGCCACACGGCCTTTCGGATCGTTGGCGGGGCCCGCGAACACGGCGAACTCGACAGCAGTCAGCAGATCGGCCACATCGACCAGCTCCATCGGCAGACGCAGGTCCGGCTTGTCGGAGCCGTAGCGACGCATGGCTTCGTCAAAGGTCATGATCGGGAAGTCGCCCAGATCCACGTTCAGGATGTGCAGCCACAGTTTACGGATCATCTCTTCCATCACTTCACGTACCTGCGGCGCGGTCATGAAGGAGGTCTCCACGTCGATCTGGGTGAATTCCGGCTGGCGGTCGGCACGCAGGTCTTCGTCACGGAAGCACTTGACGATCTGGTAGTAACGGTCGAAGCCGGACATCATCAGCAGTTGCTTGAACAGCTGGGGAGATTGCGGCAGAGCGTAGAACTTGCCCTTGTGCACGCGGCTCGGCACCAGATAGTCACGGGCACCTTCCGGGGTGGCCTTGGTCAGCATCGGGGTCTCGATATCGAGGAAGCCGTGCTCGTCCATGAAGCGGCGTACGAAGGCGCTGGCCTTGGCACGGGTCTTCAGGTACTTGGCCATCTCGGGACGACGCAGATCCAGGTAGCGATACTTGAGGCTGATCTCTTCGCTGTTGACCTGATTGAAGTCCAGCGGCAGCGGCTCGGCACGGTTGATGATGTTGAGTTCGTGGGCGAACACTTCGATGGCGCCAGTGGCCATGTCGCTGTTGCGCTGGGACTCGGGACGGGTGCGCACCACGCCGGTCACCTGGATGCAGAACTCGCCGCGCAGCTCGGAGGCCAGGGCGAACGCGTCCGGCTTGTCCGGATCGAAGAACACCTGAACGATCCCTTCCCGGTCGCGCATATCGATAAAGATCAGACCGCCGAGATCACGACGACGATGAACCCAACCGCACAATGTAATGGTCTGCCCTGCATGGGCCTCATTGACCTGTCCGCAATAGATAGAGCGCATGGACTTCTTCCTTCGAAATTGTAGAGAGACGGTTAACCTTGGGCCGCCGGGCACGACTGGCAAGCACCGTCTGTCTCACAGCTGGCCAGATTCTTTTTCTTACCCGGTTTGAAATCAGTCTCGTACCATCCGGTTCCCTTGAGCCGGAAGCCTGCCGCCGATATCAGCTTGACCAGATTCGGCTTGCTACAGGCCGGACAGTCGGTCAGGGGGGCATCGGAAAGCTTTTGCAGTTTTGCCAATTCATGGCCACAGACGTCGCAACGATATTCGTAGATAGGCATGGGTCACAAGAAATTGAAAAACAAAAGGGCTGGCATTATAGAGGAAAACCCCCTTTTGGGTAAAATGGCCAGCAGCCTCCTTTCGCCAGTTTTTTGCACTCGATGGCAAAAAGCGGGCAAAAAATCGGCACGAATGCACCAAGAGCGAAGAGAATAGCCACCATGAGCCTCTATTTGGGCCTGCCACAGTGGTCCCACCCCGGCTGGCCCGGCCAGCTACTGGGCCTTGGCGCCAAGCCTGCCGAACACCTCGCCCACTACGCCACCGTGTTCAATTCGGTGGAGGGCAATACCACCTTCTACGCCCTGCCGACACCGGACACGGTACAGCGCTGGGCCGATGCGGTGCCTAATCACTTTCGTTTCAACTTCAAGTTTCCGCAAACCATCAGCCACCAAAGCGATCTAGTCAGCGCAGACAAGCAATTCGCCGACTTTATTCGCCTGCTCGCCCCGCTGCACGACAAGCTGGGGCTGCTCACCCTGCAGTTGCCCGCCCGTTTCGGGCCACAGGGGCTGGCCAGACTGGCGGCCTTTATCGAGCGGCTGCCACGGGCGTTTCGCTACGCCCTCGAGGTGCGTCACCCCGACTTTTTCGCCAAGGGGGAGGCCGAGCGGGCCTTGAACCGGCTGCTGATGGAACAGGGTGTGAACCGGGTGATGCTCGACAGCCGGCCACTCTTCTCGGTGCCAGCAACCACGCCAGCCCTTGTCGATGCCCAGGGCAAGAAACCGCGCCTGCCGGTGCATCTGCTGGCTACCGCCAACGCCCCCATGGTGCGCTTTATCGGCCTGCCGGACCCGGCGGCCAATCACCCCTTCCTGCCCAGCTGGCTCCCCCACTGGCGCCAGTGGCTCGCGGAGGGGAAAGATCTCTACCTCTATATACATACTGCCGACAACGCCCAGGCCCCCGAGCTGGCCCGCCAGATCACCCGCTTGCTGGAGCAGGAGATGGCCCCCTGGCCGGGGGAAAACGATCGCGCACGGCAGGGAGTGCTGCGCTTTTAGCCAACCCATTCTGCGGCCATCGTTTCGCTGCAAAAAAAGTGCTTTTTTGTGGCGTGGCAAGCCCTGGCGTCAAGACAAACGGCCATCAATCCTCTACACTACCGCCCCAAGTAAGGGTCCGGAACATGGCCCGTACGAACAGGACAGGTCCAAAGGATTTCACGACCAGCCACCCCGTTCGTAAACAGATGATTGACCTACTCTGATGGGTATCATCCAACGACTCAATTGAACAATACAGCCGGGTGATGTCCCGACTGTCAGGTTGCGCCAGCATGCAGACCAAAGACCAAATTTTTGCCGCCCCGATCGCCCGATTGGGCGACTTCTGTTTTGACGAACAGGTCGTCGACGTATTCCCCGATATGATCCAGCGCTCGGTGCCGGGTTACAGCAACATCATCTCTGCCATCGGCATGATGGCCGCCCGCTACGCCCAACCCGAGAGCCGACTCTATGATCTCGGCTGCTCACTGGGCGCCGCGACCCAAGCGATGCGTCGCCATGTCAGCCAGCCCGGCTGCCGCATTACCGCGGTGGATCTCTCCCACCCGATGATCGAACGCGCCCGCGCCCACCTCTCCGGTTTCAAATCCGAGGTGCCGGTGGAGCTGGTAGAGGCGGATATCTGCGACATCGAGATCGAGAACGCCTCCGTGGTGGTGCTCAACTTCACCCTGCAATTTGTCGAGCCAGAGAAACGGGCCGCCCTGATCCAGCGTATTCACGATGGGCTGCGCCCGGGCGGGATCCTGATCCTGAGCGAAAAGTTCCGCTTCGAAGATGAACCGGTCAACGAGATGCTTATCGATCTGCATCTCGACTTCAAGCGGGCCAATGGCTACAGCGAGCTGGAGATCAGCCAGAAACGCACTGCCCTTGAGAACGTGATGCGCACCGACAGCCTGCCGGTGCATCAGGCACGCCTGCGGGATGCCGGTTTCGTCCATCAGGATCTCTGGTTCCAGTGCTTCAACTTCGGCTCCATGATTGCCATCAAATCCAGCGACGCCCAGCCATGATCGACTTTGCCAATTTCTATCAACTGATTGCCAAAAACCGGCTGAGCCACTGGCTGCATACCCTGCCCGCCCAGCTGCACACCTGGCAACATGACAACCAGCATGGCGATCTGCCGCACTGGAACCGCGCCCTCAACAAGCTGCCGGTGGTCTCCCCCGGCAACATCGAGCTGAAAAGCCGGGTCGAGATTGGCTCGGCCGAGAGCCTTGGCGAAGGGGAGCGCAAGAAGGTCGAGAGCCTGCTGCGCCACTTCATGCCCTGGCGCAAGGGGCCGTTCACCGTGCACGGCATCCACATCGATACCGAGTGGCGTTCTGACTGGAAGTGGGATCGGGTGCTGCCCCATATCAGCCCGCTCGAAGGACGTTACGTGCTGGATGTGGGTTGCGGCAGCGGCTACCACCTCTGGCGCATGGTGGGTGAAGGGGCCAAGCTCGCGGTCGGTATCGATCCGAGCCCGCTGTTCCTCTGCCAGTTCGAGGCCATTCGCCACTTCGCGGGCAATGATCAGCGCGCCCACCTGTTGCCGCTCGGCATTCAGGAACTGCCAGAACTGCGTGCCTTTGACACCGTCTTCTCCATGGGGGTGCTCTATCACCGCAAATCCCCCATCGAGCACATCGAGCAGTTGCGCAATCAATTGAAAGATGATGGCGAGCTGGTGCTGGAGACGCTAGTGATTGACGGCGGGGTCAACGACGTGCTGATGCCCACCGATCGTTACGGCAAGATGCGCAACGTCTGGTTTATTCCCTCAAGCCGCGCCCTCAAGCTGTGGGTCGAGCGCTGCGGCTTCACCGACGTACGGATAGTAGACGAGAATATGACCAGCACCGACGAACAGCATCGTACCGACTGGATGATTAATGAATCCCTGAGTGACTATCTGGATCCAGACAATCCGGCACTCACGGTAGAAGGACACCCGGCGCCGAAACGTGCCGTACTGATTGCCCGCAAGGCCAAAGACTAGCCGGTGGCGCTTGTGGAAGTTACACTGACCCAATTCCAGGAAGCACAGTTAAATGAATGACATGAAAAGCAAATTAAAAGGAATGACCCTGCTCTCCCTGCTCAGTCTCGGCGGGTGTGTCAATATGGAAAAAACGCCTCAGGTTCCCGCTCTGACGCTGGCCGAGCTTCGTAGCGAGCTGAGCCAGAGCGAGCTGCGCCTGCAAACATCCATGGAACAGCAACAGAAGCAGTATGTGCAGCAACAGCACCTGCTGGTTCAGCTCAACACAGATGTCACCAATATGAAAGAGTCCGTCAAGCAAGTAGATCACAAGCTCGCAGCTCTCCCCTCCGAGCCACCCAAACCGATGGCCATCCCCACCGAGAAGTGCCCGGCCCCCAATCAGGGCCACACCATCGATGGCAAGCTGATGGTCGGTGAAGCGGAGTGGATCTGGGTTGATGCCGCCAACGACGCCTTCCAGGCGCGGGTCGATACCGGTGCGACCACCTCCTCCATCAGTGCCCAGGAGATCACCATTTTCGAACGCAATGGCAAAAACTGGGTGCGCTTCTTCCTGAGTCATCAGGATGTGGATGACAAGATCCAGATCGAAGCGCCGCTGGTACGCCATGTGCGGGTGCGTCAGGCCTCTGCCGACGATCTCGACCGCCGTCCGGTGGTCCGTCTGGCGGTACGGATTGGCGACATGACCGAGAAAGCCGAATTTACCCTGAAGGACCGCAGCGACATGACCTTCCCGGTGCTGCTGGGTCGCGAATTTTTGAAAGACATCGCCGTGGTTGATGTAGCCCGCGAATATATCCAACCCAAACCCAAGCTCAAGGATGTGAAATAATCCATGGTTTCCCGTAAGCCGTTCTATTTGCTGGTAGCCCTGCTGTACATTGTCGGCCTGGGGATGACGATCTATCACCATATCGCGTTGGATGTGCCGCTGACGCCCGGTGAAAAGCGCCAGATCTGGTCCATCGAAGCCAAGCTGGAGTTTGAGGCAACCGGTGAGCCGGTGATCGCCTCCCTGGCCATTCCGGGCACCCAGCCCGGTTTCACCCTGATGAACGAGAACGCCGCCAGCCCCGGCTACGGCCTCTCCTTTGTCGAGAAAGATGGCGATGCCCGCGCCGAGTGGTCCATCCGCACCGCCTCCGGCCGTCAGGAGCTCTACTACCGCGTCGACATGATGGCAGATGCCCATGCCAAACCGGCCGCCAATCCGCAGCCGCCTGCCATCGAGAAGCAGATCGAGAGTGAGCCTTATGCCACCGCGATGAAGCAGATCCTCGAGCGGGCCCAGGAGCGCTCTGCCGACGGCTACACCCTGACTCGCGAGATCATCAAGGAGATCGAGAAGCAGGAGCAGAACGCCGAGCTGCTGAAAAAGCACAAGAGCCGTGCCAACCTGATCGCCGAGCTGCTCAACAATGCTGACGTCCCCACCCGCGTGGTGCATGCTCTGAATCTGGAAGATGGCCGCCGTCGTCAGGAGCTGGTGGATTACCTGCAGGTATTCAACAGCCCGACCGACTACAAGCTGTTCAACCCGCAAACCGGTGAACAGGGCCGTCCGGCCAACCTGCTGCTGTGGGAGTACAACTCCGGCGCCCTGCTGGATGTGACCGGTGGTCACAACTCCCGTGTCAGCTTCTCGATGATCGAGCAGGAGCAGCCGGTCAGCGTAGCGCTGGCCCAGAAGTTTGAAAAATCAGAGATGATGAACTTCTCTATCCACAGCCTGCCGCTGGAAGAGCAGACCCTGTTCAAGGGCTTGCTGCTGATCCCGATCGGCGTGCTGATGGTGGTGTTCTTGCGCGTGATTGTCGGCATCAAGACCTCCGGTACCTTTATGCCGGTGCTGATCGCCGTCGCCTTTATCCAGACCCAGCTGATCACCGGTCTGGTGGGCTTCCTGCTGATCGTCGGCACAGGTCTGGTGATCCGCTCCTATCTGTCACGGCTCAACCTGCTGCTGGTCGCCCGAATATCGGCCATCATCATCATGGTGATCTCGATGATCGGTATCTTCTCTGCCTTTGCCTTCAAGCTGGGGCTGACCGACGGTATGAAGATCACCTTCTTCCCGATGATCATCCTCTCCTGGACCATCGAGCGGATGTCCATCCTGTGGGAAGAAGAGGGCCCGAAAGAGGTGTTCCGTCAGGGCGGTGGCTCCCTGCTGGTGGCCATCATCGCCTATCTGGCCATGGACAACGAACTGATCCGTCACCTCACGTTCAACTTCCTCGGCCTGCAGCTGGTACTGATGGCGACCGTGTTGTTGATGGGTAACTACACCGGCTACAAGCTGAGCGAGCTGAAGCGCTTCAAGCCGCTGGTGGACGAGATCAAGTCTGGCGCCACCCCGGGTAAGGACAAGTAACAGATGTGGTTCTGGGAAAAGTACACTACTCCGTGGAGCCTGTCGCAGGCAGGCATCCTCGGAATGAACAAGCGCAACCACTCCTACATCAGCCGCTACAATCCGCGCAGCCTCTATCCGCTGGTGGATGACAAGCTGCAGACCAAGCAAATTGCGCTGGATGCAGGCGTGACGGTGCCTGAGCTGATCGGCACCATCCGTGCCCAGCACGATGTAGGTCGCATCACCGAGCTGGTAAAAGATTGGCCGGGCTTCTGCATCAAGCCGGCCCGTGGCTCTGGCGGCAAGGGGATCCTGGTGATCCTCCGTCAGGAAGATGGTCTCTTCTACAAACCCAACGGCAGCGCCTGCAACGGCCAGGATCTGGAGCGCCATGTCTCCAACATTCTGGCGGGGCTCTATTCGCTTGGTGGCAAGCCAGACGTAGCGCTGGTCGAAGGCCTTATCAACTTCGATGACGTATTCGACGGCTACTCGTTCGAAGGGGTGCCCGATGCCCGGGTGATCATCTTCAAAGGCTTCCCGGTGATGGCGATGATGCGCCTCTCCACCTCGGCCTCCGATGGCAAGGCGAACCTGCACCAGGGCGCCGTTGGGGTGGGTCTGTGCCTGCGTACCGGCCGCGCGCTGCGGGCGGTGCAGTTTGGCAATCCGCTGCGACACCACCCGGATACCGGCCTCGACCTCTATGAGCTCAAGGTACCCCACTGGGATACCCTGCTCACCCTGGCCGCCTCCTGTTACGAGATGTCTGGTCTGGGCTACATCGGTACCGACATGGTGCTGGACAAGTTCCGCGGCCCCATGCTGCTGGAGCTCAACGCCCGCCCGGGTCTGGCCATTCAAATCGCCAACGGTCGTGGCCTGGTGCCCAACCTCAAGACCATCGAGAAGCTGGGACAGGTCAAGATGAGCGTGGCGCAGCGGGTCAACTTTGCCAAAGAACACTTCGGTATCTTTGACGAGTAGTCCCGCCCCCCATGTCAAAAGCGCGCCAAAGGACGCGCTTTTTTATGACTGCCGTTTATCGGCGCGCTGCCGGCAACGACAATCCTGCCGAGCAATGGGACAGAACCAGACAGCCAAACAACGGCCATAAAAAAACCGATGCCTGGGCATCGGTTTTTCACTATCCGGCACGCAGACCCGATTACAGGGAAGCGGCGTTCTCGGACAGATACTTGGCAACGCCATCCGGGGAGGCGGTCATGCCTTTCTTGCCTTTCTCCCACTGAGCCGGGCACACTTCGCCGTGCTCTTCGTGGAACTGCAGGGCATCCACCATACGCAGCATCTCGTCGATGTTGCGACCCAGCGGCAGATCGTTGACTACCTGGTGACGAACAACACCGTTTTTGTCGATCAGGAAGGAGCCACGGAACGCCACACCGGCTTCCGGGTGCTCGACATCATAGGCTTTGCAGATCTCGTGCTTGATGTCGGCAACCAAGGGGTACTTGACTGGGCCGATGCCGCCGTCTTCGATCTTGGTGTTGCGCCAGGCGTTGTGAGAGAACTCGGAATCGATGGAAACACCGATCACTTCCACGCCACGCTTGTTGAACTCTTCCAGACGGTGATCGAAGGCAATCAGCTCGGACGGGCAGACGAAGGTGAAGTCGAGCGGATAGAAGAACAGGACGGCTGCCTTGCCTTTGATGTGGGATGAGAGGGTGAACGAATCAACGATCTCGCCATTACCCAGAACGGCTGCGGCGGTAAAATCGGGTGCGGGACGGCCTACCAATACCATATTCAATTCCTCTTTAAGTGAAGTGAACAATCCAGTCAGGATTGGGCTACCAAGAGCCTAGTCCGTCTAATTCAAGCGACAAACTATAGACCCGGTGGTAGATTAGTTAAATCAAATTAAATAGATAGCATTAATCGGATTTTCCTATGCAACGTTGGCCCAGCCTCAAACAGCTGCAATATCTGGTCGCTCTCGACGAGCACAAGAACTTCAACCGCGCAGCCAAGGCCTGTCATGTCAGCCAGTCGACCCTGAGTACCGGGATCCAGACGCTGGAAGAGATGATGAACCTGCAACTGGTGGAGCGGGACCACAAGAGCTTCATTATGACCCCGGTCGGCATGGAAATCGTCGAGCGCGCTCGCAATTTGCTCTCCGATGCGCGAGATCTGATGGAACTAGGTCAACACCAGGGTGGTGTGATGCAGGGGACCGTGCGTCTGGGCTGTATTCCCACCATCGCCCCCTTCCTGCTCAGCAAACTGCTGAAAGTATGCAGCAAAACCTATCCTGACCTCGAATTGTTACTGCGGGAAGACACCACCAGCAATCTGCTCAAGCAGCTGGAACAAGGTCAGCTCGACTTGCTGATCCTCGCTCTCCCCATCGAGATCGGTGGTTTTCACTGCAAGACCGTCGGCCAGGATCCGTTCCACATGGTGATGCCCGCCAGCATGGCGGCCGGTCTGCACACCCCGTTCGACTACAAGGAGCTGCCAAACCAGAGCATCTTCCTGCTGGAGCGGGAGCACTGCCTCACCGAGCACGCAGTGAGCGCTTGCCGTCTGCGGGACAAGAGCAAGATCAATCCCTTTGCCGCCACCAGCCTGCACACTCTGGTGCAGATGGTCGAGGCGGGACTTGGCACTACCTTCCTGCCTCAGATGGCCATCGACGCCGGCATTCTTGCCAATTCGGATCTGGTCGCCATTCCCCTGCCGGGGGAAAAATCCTATCGCGAGATCGGCATGGTTTGGCGTCCCAGTACCACCCGGGTGCAAACCTTCTATAAGCTGGCCGAATTGCTTACCCCACTGATCAATCCCGCCCACTGACCCCGAATGCCAGCCGCAGGCTGGCGTTTTTCGCTCACTTGCCGCATTTTCTCCTTTCGGGACTAGGTATCAAGCCAGATCCCTGTTTATGATGGAAAAGTTGTCACGCCACTGGCGGCCGTCACCATATTCTGTCCGGGGTGGCGGTTAACAGACGTCTCTATTGGTAGACCCCGTTGTGGAGAGCTCTCCGATGTACCGCAAGCTGATGCTATCCCTGCTGACCCTGCTGCTGGCCGCCTGCTCCAGCACGCCAGAGCCACCGCCGCCCCGCCAGCAGAGCAGTGCCTTTGACGGTTTCTACCAGCAGTGGCGTGGCGTCCCCTACCGGATGGGCGGCACCAACCGCGCCGGACTCGACTGCTCCGCCTTCACCCAGCTCGCCTACAATCAGGTGCTGGGAGTCAACTTGCCAAGAACCACCGAATCCCAGGCCAGTATCGGCAAACCGGTGGATCGCTACCGGCTGCAACACGGGGATCTGGTCTTCTTCAAAACCGGCTGGCAGCAGTACCATGTGGGGGTCTATACCGGTGCCGGCGTGTTTATCCACGCCTCCACGAGCAAGGGTGTAATCCGTTCGAGACTCGACAATGTCTACTGGAACAGCCGCTATTGGCAAGCACGTCGGGTAACCCAGTAAAGGGGTTCAAACACCTGTCCGTTATACTGCTGGACTCCGTCAATCCCTGTCGCCAGGTCGAGATAATCCCCTGCACTGAAAACTCAATTGGCCCCAAACCTGCCTTTCATACCATTTTGTGATAAGGTGGTGGCCAATTTTTAGCACTTTCGCGCTTTTCTCATACGCTATCTGTCCTGATTGACAATAAGCGAAGCAGCGAAAGTGGCTGTGACAGCACTGCCGGACGGGTGGCTCACAGCAGCAGTATCAAGGGTTAAATAGATAAGGAGATCATCCAATGAAACAGTATCAAAACTGGCTGGGGCAATACCTGATGAGTCGCCGTGACGGCGACCACGCCATGGCATGCGAGATGGCGAGTTCCATCTGCGAGTTCTGGCAACAACAGGGAGATGAAACCGAACTGGACAAGTGGCAGCAGATTTACCAGAACCATCTGGAAAAGACCACCTGATCCCGACCGTCACCTTGCTGCCAGCCATCTGTTGGCAGCAAGGCTGCCCCCTATTGCTTCGCGCATAGCAAGTTCCCGCATAACGCCCTTTTGCATGCCCCCTCTACCATTTCTTGAGTCCATGACACTGCTCATCCAGAACCAAGTGTCGAGCTCGTCGATGCAACCGGACACAACAGGGTTCCCCACCCTGTTTCCCTGGGTTTCATCCAAACCAACCGCGTCCTCACGGCGGGTTTTCTGTTTTGAGAACAAGGGGATGGGCAGTTCTGTCGCAATCCATGGCGACAATTTCCCCAAGTTGGTCAGTTTGTGCTAAAATGGCGCTCATTTTTTGACATCTCGCGTCACGTTCGCCGCCAGATTGCCCATCGGGCTCTCTGCCCGGGTCGTGACTTTGCACCATCATGCCTGATGATGTTCCCCCCAAGATGAGCCGACAGGCTCCCGTCAAGGTGGGCACCTTCAAGGGCACATGAGATAAGGAGATCGGGTAATGAAACAATATCAAAGCTGGCTGGGAGATTATCTGATGAGCCGACGTGACGGAGATCACGCGATGGCTTCGGAACTTGCCAACACCATCTGCGCCTTCTGGAAGGCCCAGGGTGATGAAGCAGAAACCAGCAAATGGCAGCAACGCTATCAGCAACACGTAGAGCAGGCGCAATAAGCCCCTGCACTCTTTCGCGATAAAAAAACCGGCGCACATGGCGCCGGTTTTGCGTTTCTGGCAAGCAGCAGATTACATCTGGTCGATCATGTCCTGAGCAAACTGGGAACAGGAGCGCAGGGTGGCCCCTTCCATCAGACGCTCGAAGTCATAGGTGACGGTCTTGTTGCGGATCGCCGCTTCCATCCCCTTGATGATGAGATCGGCCGCTTCGACCCAGCCCATGTGGCGCAGCATCATCTCGGCGGAGAGGATCAGCGAGCCCGGGTTGACCTTGTCCTGACCGGCATATTTCGGTGCAGTACCGTGAGTTGCCTCGAACAGAGCCACGCCATCACCGATGTTGGCACCCGGCGCGATACCGATACCGCCCACCTGAGCAGCCAGCGCATCGGAGATGTAGTCACCGTTGAGGTTCATACAGGCGATGACGTCATACTCGGCCGGACGCAGCAGGATCTGCTGCAGGAAGGCGTCGGCGATGACATCCTTGATGACGATGGTCTTGCCGGTTTTCGGGTTCTTGAAGGAGCACCAGGGGCCGCCGTCAATCAGCTGGGCACCGTACTCGTTCTGGGCCAGGGCATAACCCCAATCCTTGAAGGCACCTTCGGTGAACTTCATGATGTTGCCCTTGTGCACCAGGGTCACTGAGTCGCGATCGTTGTCGATGGCATACTCGATGGCGGCACGGACCAGGCGCTCGGTACCGGCCTTGGACATGGGCTTGATGCCGATCCCGCAGGATTCGGGGAAGCGAATTTTCTTCACGCCCATCTCGTTTTGCAGGAAGGCGATTACCTTGTTTGCTTCGGCGCTGTCGGCCTTCCACTCGATACCGGCGTAGATGTCTTCGGCGTTCTCGCGGAAGATCACCATGTCGGTCAGATCAGGACGCTTCACCGGGCTCGGGGTGCCGTCGTAGTAACGCACCGGGCGCAGGCAGATGTAGAGATCCAGCTCCTGACGCAGGGCCACGTTGAGGGAGCGGATACCGCCACCGACCGGGGTGGTCAGCGGGCCCTTGATGGCCACGCAGTATTCGCGAATGAAATCCAGGGTTTCGGCCGGCAGCCAGGCACCTTCGCCATAGACATGAGTCGATTTCTCGCCGGTGTAGATCTCCATCCAGGCGATCTTGCGCTCGCCCTTGTAGGCTTTCTCGACCGCAGCATTCACCACATTCAACATGGCAGGGGTTACGTCAACACCGATGCCATCCCCTTCAATAAACGGAATGATCGGATGGTTGGGAACCTGCAGCTTGCCGTTGGCATCGACTGTGATTTTCTGACCCTGGGTCGGGATTACTACTTTGCTTTCCATCGGCATCTCCTAACTTCCGTTTGTTATCAACTTGTTTGTTGCGCGCGGCCATCTTAGCCCATTCATTTTCATAATAAAACGACAAGAAAGCATGTCAGACCAAAGAGGTAGCCACCCGCCAGTGCGCCGTCACAACGCCTTGCCGACCCCGCCCCGTTATTCTTCCAGCTCGCTGGCCGCCGCCTGCGGCTGACTCAGGGAACGGTACTGGGAAGGGGTCAAGCCGGTCTTCTGTTTGAACACCCGGCAGAAGTAGTTCACGTCGGTAAACCCACAGCGATTGGCGACCTCTTCGAGACGGAAGCGATACTTTTTCAGCATAAACTTGGCCCGCTCCAGCCGCACCCAGCTGATGTAGTCCGCTAGCCGCATGTGCCCCTGCTGGCGGAACAGGCGTGAGAGATGGCTGGGGGAGAGATTGAAGCGGGCGGCGATGCATTCGCGACTGATGGGGCGGTGGAAATTTTCCTGAATGTAGATGCAGATGCCGTGAAAAAGATCGGAGCCACGAGGACGACCGCTCTCCGACTCCACCAGCAACTGCCGTGAGTAACTGAGCAGCGCCTGCAGCAGGTGATTGTCCATCGGTGCCCTTATCGGCTCCTGCGCAAGGGTGTTGAGGGAGAGCAGGATATGATCGAGCGCCCGTCCGGCACCGGCCTGAATACTGTGCTTCTGCACATCGAAGAAGCCGGTGTCTCCCTTGTGCTTGCTCACCAGACTGAACCCTATCTGACGCTTGCCGAACAACAGGCTGAGCACGGAACAGTCATTGTCCCAATCCGGCTTGTTCCAGCCGTTGGGGGGAATGTACATCGCCTCCCGCGGCCCCATCTGTACCGACTGCACATCCCCTTCCGGGGACCAGATCTGGTTGAGATAATGACCACTGAATACCAGCTCGAGACGCGGAAAATTGACCTGATAACTGAAGCAGGGAGGCACCCCTTTGTCAGAGGCAAACAACACCTTCTCAAAGCCTCCCCCCTCACTTAGAAAGCCGTCCAACAGCTGGGTAAAGATGATACTCATGAATGATCCTGATCAAGATGCAGAGAGCAACCGATTGCGGTGCGCTGCCCCTGCCATGCTATAGTCCGCGCCAGACTGAAATTCCCAAAAAATCGTTCTGATACAAGGAGCCATCCATGAGCTACCCGCCGTTTTTTCTAATGTGCAACCCGATCCAGGATTATGTCTGGGGCAGTCGTGACTCCCTGACCACGCTGTTTGGCATCAAAAATCCCGAAGGCAAACCACAAGCTGAACTGTGGATGGGCGCTCACCCCAATGGCTGCTCCGAAGTGACCCTGGCAGGCGAGACCGTGAAGCTTTCCAGCCTGATTGACGCCAACCCCGTCGCCATGCTGGGCGAAGCTACCCAGGCTCGTTTCGGCTCACTCCCCTTCCTGTTCAAGGTGCTCTGCGCCGAGCAAGCCCTCTCCATTCAGGTACACCCGAGCAAGGCACAGGCCGAAGCCGGTTTTGCCAAAGAAGAAGCCGCAGGCATCGATATCAAGGCGAGCAACCGCAACTACAAGGATCCGAACCACAAGCCGGAGCTGGTCTTTGCCCTCACCCGCTATCAGGCGATGAACGGCTTTCGCGCCATCCCGGCCATCCTGGCCCTGTTCGATCGCATGGCGCTGCCCGCACTGGTCGACCTGACCGCGGCGCTTCGCCAGTCACAGGATGAAGCTGGCCTGCGGCACTTCTTCCACCAGTTGCTGATCCTCAGCGGTGATCGCAAGGACGAGGCGCTGGCTGGCCTGCTGGCCTATGCAGCCGCCCATCAGGATGAAGAGACTTTCGCCACCATCAGCAAGCTGGCCAACCAGTACCCGGGGGATGTGGGGCTCTTCTCGCCGTTGCTGCTCAACGTGGTAACACTTGAGCCGGGTCAGGCGATGTTCCTCGACGCCCAGACCCCCCACGCCTACATCCACGGCACTGGCCTCGAGATCATGGCCAACTCCGACAACGTGCTGCGTGCCGGTTTGACCCCCAAATACATGGATGTGCCGGAGCTGCTGGCATGCACCCGCTGTGTCGCCAAACCGGACGACCAGATCCTGCTCACCCCTCGCATGGAAGGCACAGTACAGCACTTCGACGTGCCGGTACCGGATTTCACCTTCAGCGTATATGGCGCAGGCGAACATGCCCTCACCACCGGCAATGCCGAGATCCTGTTCGCCATCGATGGGCCCATCACCCTCATTGGCCAGGATGGTGAGCGTCTGACACTGACCATAGGGCAATCTGCATTTGTACCCGCCAGCACCGGCGATTATCGCGTGACGGCTGAAGGGCGTTTTGCCCGCGCCAGCAACCGCTGATCCTGGTGGGCCATCGGCTCATCACTCTCTGTTCAAAGGGCCCAGCAGGGCCCTTTTTTTCAGCTCATCTGACCATGTAGAGCCCGGTACGACTCACAAAATCGGTCATTTAACTCAACATCGAAGAATAACACGCTGAATTATAATGATTAATATCATTTAGCCTCCCTGGTCACGCCACCCTGCAGTTATGCGAGCCAGCTCACACCCTTCCCCACACGTCATAAAAATCCAGTTAATGCCATTTTTTTCCTCTGTCCCAGGATATTAATCAACGAAATAATAGAAACAGTTAATTTACAGGCAGCAGGAAAAACATTTAAGAGCATTTATATATTCCAGATGTAACACAGCTCAGCCACTTATTTCATAAGTGTAAGGGGCGATTTTTTAAATCAGGCTATAGGTGCCTGTTATTGTCCTGCGCATTTATTTTTCCGCCTGTATGGCCAGAACGTTTTCACTATCCATTTTATCTGGCTGATATTCCCCCCGTCACCCTCTATATCCAGTGACAGTCGGGGTAATACATGCAGATGGCTCTCTCATCCGGCAGATATTCATTGGCTGGCCCGGCGTTCTGCATTATCTGTTTTTATACGTTCGATACCCTACTTTCATTAACCTGTGGCGACAAATATGAAACTGAAACGTTCCCTGCTCGCGTGTGCCGTACTGGCTGGCCTGGTTGGTATATCCGGTTGTCAAAATGACTCGGATACCGCTGTCGATAACAATAAAGAGACGAACGTCTCCCGTTACGTCAATCCGTTCATCGGCACAGGTAATTTGGGCAACACCTATCCTGGTGCCACTACCCCGCATGGCATGGTGCAACTGTCGCCCAATAATGGGGCCAATGGCTGGGAATATATCTCCGGCTATTACTACCACGACAACCGCCTCGCCGGGTTTTCCCACACTCACCTCTCGGGGGCCGGAGCTGGAGATCTCAACGATATTCTGGTGATGCCGATCAACTCACGCTCCAATTTCATGCTGAACGAGGGGTCGGCCTCACTGAATCTGGAGGCCTCCCGCTACAGCCACAAGGATGAAGAGGCAACGGCGGGCTACTACAAGGTCAATCTGAAGGATTACGGGATCAAGGCCGAGCTGACCGCCTCGGATCGGGTGGGGGTTCATCGCTACACCTTCCCGCAAGATAAAAAATCGGAAATCGTGGTCAACCTCGGCTTCAAGGTCAACTGGGACTACACCTCCGACTCCTATCTGAAATGGGACAAAACCCACAACCGGATCGAGGGCCATCGCTTCTCTGACGGCTGGGCCCCCAGCCAGAAAGAGTTCTTCGTGATGGAGTTCGACCAGCCCATCAAAAACATCCGCTTCGCCTACTTTGACAAAGACCAGAACCGCTATCTGGACCTGCCGGAAGGCACCACCGAGATCGGCAACGAGACCCGTGGCAAATATCAGTACGCGCGTGCCTATGTGGAATTTGATACCGCGGCGGCGGGCTTGGTCGTCGAGGCCAAGGTAGCCCTCTCCAACGTCGAGATCGGCCGGGATGGCAACGCTGGCGCCTCACTCAACATGACCGAAGTGGCCAATATGTCGTTTGACGATGTCCGTCAGGCTGCGACCCAAAAATGGGAAAAGGAGCTGGGCAAGATCCGGGTCAGTGGGGATGAGGAGTACAAACAGACCTTCTACACCGCGCTCTACCACACCTATCTGGGCCAGACCATTCACTCCGATCTGGACGGACGCTACCGCCAGGTGCATCAGGGGCGCAACGCCTATCCGGATGGCAACACACCGTGGGGCGAGCAGATCGATACCCTCAAGGAGTCGGTGCGCACCGCCGATGCCAACCGGGATGGCAAAGCGGACTTTACCCGTTACGACACCTTCTCCCTGTGGGACACCTACCGCGCAGTACAACCCCTCTCGTCACTGCTGGAGCCGGATCGCCTCGCCGATGTGGTGCTCTCCATGCTCTCCTACGCCGAGGAGGAGTGGATGGACGATCTGGGCAACCTGCGCAAGGGCAGATTGCCGGAGTGGACCTTCAAGGGTAACGAGACCGGCATGATGATGGGGATGCACTCCACGCCGGTGATCCACGACGTACTCTCCAAAGGCTCGCTGGACAGACGGATGATCGCGCTGGGCTTCAGCGATGCGGAACGTCAGGAGATCAAGGAGCGACTGGTGACCGCCATGATCACCGACGCCCGCGCAGCCACCAGCCAGGGGGTCGCCTGGATCAAGGAGTACGAGCAGCAAGGCTATGTACCTGCCCAGTTGCATGACACACCGCCGGGCAATGACTGGGAATCTCACTCCCCCTTCAAGGATGCCTGGACCTCATCCTACTCGCTGGAGTACTCCATGAATGACTGGGCGATCGCCCAATCGATCAAGGCAGTATTTGGCGAAAGTGACCCCCGCTATCAGGAGTTTGCCGATCGATCCAAGAACTGGCAGGCGCAGTTTGACTTTGGCGGCAAGCAGTACAAGGGGTGGTTCAAGGCCCGCGACTACGCTGGCAACTTCATTGATGCCGGTTGGGTAGACCCGAAAACCGGCCGGGCAGTGGGCAAGGATTGGCGCCCCGACATGTTCAACTGGTCATTCGCCGAGTCCAACGGCTGGCAATACGCCTTCAGCGTTCAACATGACATTCATGGCCTGGTCGATCTGATGACCCGCTTCGACCAGACCCAGAATCCTCAGGCCAAACGGGGCGAACTGTTTGCCAAACGGCTGGACGAGTATTGGAGTACCTATCCGGATCGCAACGCTGGCGACAACCAGTTCCCGGTATTCAACACCGGCAACGTGGGACAGCATGTGCAGGGCAACGAGCCCGATATCCATGTGCCCTACCTCTACAACTACGTAGGACAGCCCTGGAAGGGACAGGCCGCCATCGTGGCAGCCACCAACGTCTGCTACAAGAACACCCCTGACGGCATCTGTGGCAACGATGACTTTGGCACCCTCTCTGCCTGGTTCGTGTTCCGGGCGCTGGGCTTCTTCCCGGTCAATGCCTCCTCCGGCATCTACGAGATTGGCACCCCCATGTTCGAAACCGCCTCGCTCGATGTGGGTGCGGGCAAACAGTTCACCGTCACGGCCCAGAATGTCAGCCGCGACAACATCTACATCCAGTCCGCTCGCCTCAATGGCAGCGAGTTCAATCGCAGCTACCTCACCCATGAGGAAATCCTCAGTGGCGGCAAGCTTGAATTCGTGATGGGCGATAGCCCCAACCAGAATTGGGGCAGCCAGCCGGAAGATCTGCCGCCCGCGCAAGGTATCGGCACCTTCCTGCACGAAGGCGACCTGCCTGCCGGTTCCCGTTAATCACCTGTTCGGGGGAGGACTTCCTCCCCCATCACCACTCAAAAATGGAATGACCATGTTCAAGTGCAATCTTCTTTCTCTTGCGGTGATTGCCGCACTGACCGGTGGCATCGCCGGTTGCAACAGTGAGAGCGAGTCTACCGCTATCGAGAAACCGGTAACTCCGGTTGTCGATCTGTCGGTACTGAAATACGTTGACCCCATGATAGGCACCGCCGCATCAGGCCACACTTTCCCCGGTGCCACCCGCCCTGCCGGCATGGTGCAGCTCTCGCCGGATACCTTTATTGGCTCCAACACCGATCACGAGAGCGGACTCAACCCCTGGCACTCAGCCTCCGGCTACTGGGACTCTTCCAATTACCTCACGGGCGAGATCGTCGCAACCGATGTTCCGCTCTACGGCTTCTCCCATACCCATCTCTCCGGCACCGGCGCCACCGATCTGGGCGACATTCTGGTACTGCCCTACGCCGAGATGGCCGACGCCCAGATAAACGCCTTTGACAAAACCAATGAGCACGCCAGCGCCGGTTATTACAAAACCAGACTGAACAAGGGGGAGATTGAGGTTGAACTGACCACCACCAAACGAGTCGGTTTGCACCGTTACACCTTCGCCAAAGGAGCGGATCGGAATGTGAAATTCGATCTGGGTCATACCCTGCTGAACAACAACGGCCAATCGCTGAAAAACAAAATCGAAGTGGTGGATGAGTACACCCTGCGTGGCCGCAAAACCTCCACTGGCTGGTTCCAGGGACAGAACCATCAGGGCCAGAACATCTTCTTCTACGCCAAATTCAACCAACCTGTGGCCAGGGCCATGCTGGGCGAGCAGGACAAGATGCCCACCCGGGAGATGCGCCCCAACAGCGTCTATCAAGGGGATGACCTGACCGCCTACCTCAATTTTGGCCAGGGTGACCAACCGCTCGAGATCCGGGTCGGTATCTCGGCGGTGAGCTGGCAAGGAGCACAGAAGAATCTGGAGGCGGAAGCCCCCACCTTTGATTTTGCCAAGGTGAAGTCAGACGCAGAATACGCGTGGGCCGAAAAGCTGGCAACACTCAAAACCGAAGGGGGGACGGAGACCGAGAAGACCAATTTCTACACCGCTCTCTACCACATGATGATCGCCCCTATCGAGCTCTACGATGTGGATGGCAAGTATCTTGATATGCAAGGCACCCTGCGCACCCTGCAACCTGGCGATACCCCCAACTACTCCATCTACTCGACCTGGGATACCTTCCGCGCCGTTCACCCCATGTGGACCATCATGGACCCGCCACAGGCGACTCTCTACGCCAAGGATCTAATCCGCAAATCCAACGTGGAGTTCGGCCTGCTGCCCAAATGGGAAGGCCACGGCTCGGAAACCGGCACCATGATTGGCTACCCCTCGGCGGCCATCCTTGCCGATGCGGTGACCAAGGGGCTGATCGATGCGCAAGAGGCACTGGAAGCCTCGGTCAAATCGGCCCACTACCGGCCTGCCGATTACCCGCAGATCCATGACGACATCCTGAGCTCGCTGATGGCCGGTCAGCTCAGCTATCACGAGAAAGAGCAGTGCGTCCGTTATCCCAACTGGAACTCGGTCTCCTACTCGCTGGAGTTCTCTTTCTACGACTGGACCATCGCCGAGATGGCGAAAGCCGCGGGCGACATGACTACCTATCAGGAGTTCAAGGCACGATCCTACAACTCGCTCAAACATTGGGATCCCCAGGCTGGCAATGCCGATGGCAAAGGCTTCTTCGTACCGACCGAGCTGAAAAACGGTGACCCGTGCGCCCTGAAATACGCGGCGGCCGATTTCGATCCCTACAAGTCGGATGCCTTCTACTACACCGAGGGCAATGCCTGGCAGTGGCAGTGGTCCTTCATGCAGGATCTCGACAAGCTGACCGAGATCATGGGTGGCCAGCAGGGACTGAACGACAAGCTCGACAACCTGTTCAACGCCGACCCCAACGGGGGCGAAGCACATCAGGACATGACCGGTTACATCGGGCAGTACATTCATGGCAACGAGCCCTCACACCACGTCATCTATCTCTACAATCGCACCGCTCAGCCCTGGAAAGCGCAGGAGTACCTCGACCGGGTCTATAAGGAGTTCTACAAAACCACCCCGGATGGCCTGATCGGCAATGAAGACGTCGGCCAGATGTCGGCCTGGTACATCATGAGTGCCATGGGCTTCTATCAAATCTCCCCGGGCGACCCGACCTACACCATCGGTCGTCCCATCTTTGACAAGGTCACCATCAACCTGCCCGACGGTCAGTTCAACGTGGTAGCGCAGAACAACAGCCCGGACAACCTCTATGTCAAAGAGGTCACCATCAATGGCAAGCCACTCAACCAGTACAACACCTTCGCCCACAGCGAGATCCGTCCCGGTGGTGAGCTGCGTTTTGTGATGACCAACCAGCAACCGACCCCGTAACTCTACAAGCGGCAAGCCACCCGGCTTGCCGCTTTTTCATCTCCGGAATTTGAGGAACAACAATGTTCAAACCCCACAAGCTGGCCATCATGGTGACAGCCCTGCTTGGCCTCTATGGCTGCAACACAAATGATGAGACTACTGACAATGGCCGTCCCGATAATGCCCTGCAGGTGCTGCAATATGTCGATCCGCTGATCGGCACCGATGGGCTGGGCAATGTCAATCCGGCCCCGGTCATGCCGGAAGGGATGATCCAGCCGGGCCCGGACAACTGGAATCCGGCCAACTGGAATGGCAAGGGATCCCCTTCCGACTATCACCACCATCTGGCCAAGCTTTCCGGCTTCAGCAGCACCCATATCTCGGGGGCAGGCAAGGGGGATCTCAATGATTTCGCCTTCTTGCCCTTCATCGGCAGCAATACCGACCCGGTCACCATCAACAAGACGAGCGAACAGTCGGAAGTAGGCTATTACAAAGCGGATCTGGTGGAGACCGGCATCAAGGCCGAACTCACTGCCACCCAGCGGGTCGCCTTCCACCGTTACAGCTATCCGGCGGGTGAAGATCGCAAAGTCCAGCTTGATCTGCAGCACGAGCTGCTGGAGCAGTACGGTAACCACTCCCGCAATATTTACTTCAAGCGGGTGAGCGACAACGCCATTGCCGGAGCCAGAACCAGCAACGAGTGGGGGCAGTGGCAGACGGTCTTTTTCTACGCCGAGTTTTCCGAGCCGTTTGTGGATCAGATCCTCTATGTCGATGGCAAATTGAGCAACGACACCGAGGTGGGGTTGGCCGATTACATCGGGTATGGCGAAACCAGACCCCGGGTACGGGATGTGGTGACCCAGCTCAACTTTGCCAAAGGGGAACGGCCCATCACCATGAAGATGGCCATCTCGGGCACCGGCATTGAGGGGGCCATGGCCAACCTGCGCGCCGATGAACATGACTACCGCTTCGATCAGGTGGTGCAGGAGAACAAGCAGGCATGGGCGAAAGTGCTCAATAAGTTCACCCTGGAGGGTGGCAGCGATGCCGACAAGACGATGTTTTATACCTCGCTCTATCGCACCTACATCGCCCCCTTCGTCTATCAGGATGTGGATGGTCAATATCGCGGAATGGATGGCAAGGTGCATCAGGCCAAGCCGGGCTTTACCAACTATTCGGTCTACTCCATGTGGGACACCTTCCGCGCCGCCCACCCATTGAAGACCATCATCGAAAAAGAGCGATCCATCGACTATGTGCACGATCTGCTCAACAAATATAAAACCGGCGGCATCATGCCCAAATGGGAGCTGCACTCCGACTATACCGGCGAGATGGTCGGCTATCCGGCGGTCTCCATCATCGCCGATGTCATCGTCAAATATCCGAATGCATTCACGCCGGAAGAGATAAAGCTGGCATTGCAGGCGGCCAACGTCTCCGCCAATTTTGACCTCGAGCTGACCAAAAGCTGGGTGCCCTATAAGGATCCCTGGAACGGTGACAAGCGCTTCACCGTGATGACCCGCCACGGTCAGTATGCCGAGCAGCACGGCTATGTTCCGGCCAACGTCAAATACAAGCCGGAAGAGGGCGGCATGGCGCAGGACAAGTACGATGAGCTGGTCAACGAATCCGTCTCGTACGGTGTCGAGAACGCTTACTATGACTGGTGCATCGCCCAGCTGGCCCGCCTGGCTGGCGACAAATCCGCCGAGAACCGCTATCTGGCCCGGGCTACTACCTGGCGCGCCTATTTTGACTACAACCCGGCGCAATATGGCAAATATGGTTCGACTGGGTTTATGCGCCCCAAAAATTACGATGGCAGTTGGGTCAACAACTACCCCTCCTGTGCCATCGACAACAATGGCAACCCCGTTACGCCACCACAAAACTGTGACACCAACGACAGCAGCCGTTATGACATCTTCTGGCCCTATCGTGCCGAGCACCGGGGACAGGACTTTACCGAAGGCAACACCTGGCAGTGGAGCTGGTTTGTTCCCCACGATATCGAGGGGCTCAAAGAGGCGATGGGGGGCGAGGAGAAATTCAGGAAGAATCTGGATGCCCTCTTCACCGCCAACTCCAATGCCGACACCTCGCAGGGGGATATGACCGGCTATATCGGGCAGTTCGTGATGGGGAACGAACCGGATCACCATGTTCCGTATCTCTATAACTGGACCAAAGAGCCGTGGAAAACCCAGGAGTATGTGGATCAGGCGGTGCGCAGCTTCTTCCACCCAACCACCACAGGGCTGATTGGCAATGAGGACGTGGGGCAAATGTCCGCCTGGTACATCATGAGTGCCCTTGGCTTCTATCAGGTCACGCCGGGAGTCCCGGTCTACACCATAGGTCGGCCGCTGTTTGACAAGGTGACGATGGATATTGATGGCGGGAAATTCATCGTGAGCGCCGAGAACAATGGCCCCCAAAATATCTATGTGGAATCCGTCACCATCAATGGCAAACCGTTGGGGGAAAACCTGACATTCAACCACAGCGATATTCGGGCAGGTGGTGAACTGAAATTTATCATGACGGCGCAAAAACCGACCCGCTCAGATAATAAATAACCATCATGCATTATCAATATATGTTCAGGCCCAAAGCTTCCTTTGGGCCTCTTTTTTGGTCGATTCACAAGAACACTCAAAAAATATGACGTGCTGCATCACATGATATGCGGATCACAAACAGACAGCCTTGTCACAAAAGTCTAGTGAATGGCACTTTTTTACTCTGTCGATGAAACAGAAGCCATGGGAATAATAGCGCTCGCCGGGATTGACAGCGCCGAGCCTTGATATTACTCAGGCACCACTCCGGCATCAAAAAATAAATTCTGACTGCTCACCCCCTACACGATGGAGCCGTTCCATATGTTCAAGAGAAATATTCTGGCTATTACCCTGACCAGCACCCTGGCCATGTTATCCGGCTGCGATTCAGATAACAGCAGCACCGATAACGACGAGCAAAAGCCAACGCCAACCAATGTGTTGCAATACGTGAATCCATTTGTTGGCACTGGCTTTAACGGTCACACTTTTCCCGGCCCCGTGGTACCGGAAGGCATGGTGCAACTCTCGCCGGATACCGAACTGATAGGGTGGCACTCCTCCTCCGGCTATCACTTTGACAAAGACACCCTGTTCGGTTTTTCCCACACCCATCTCTCCGGCACCGGCATGGGGGGGCTCGGGGATATTCTTTTCCTACCCTTTACCGAAGATAAGGCCAAATACATCGAGCCGAACAATGATTACCGCAAGGCCATCTCGGTCAAAATGGACAAAAAATCCGAGCAGGCCGAGCCTGGCTACTATGCGGTGCGTATCGCCGAAAATGGCATCAAGGCCGAGTTGACCGCCTCCGAGCGGGTGGGCTTTCACCGCTACACCTATCCGCAGGGCCAACCACAACGACTGAAGATCGACTTGAATTCGATCCTCAACAGCGACTGGGGATCGAGTTCGCTTCGCAACAAGCTCACTGTCAGCGAAGATGGCTACACCATCACCGGCGAGCGGGATGCCACCCACTTCTCCGGCTGGGCGAAAAACCAGAAGATCTTCTTCCATGCGACCTTCGACAAGAAGATCAAAGGGGTCTACCTCCTCACCGGGGGTGTGCCGGTAGAGGGCTTGAGCGCCGAGCACAAGGCCAAATCCAATGCCGATGTCACCGCCTACGTCGAGTTTGAAGAGGGCGGTTCTGCCCAGCTCAATGCCAAAGTTGCCCTCTCGGCGGTTGATGCCACCGGTGCACAGAAAAACTACCAGGCCGAAGGGGATGTATCGTTTGACGAGGCCCGCGCCAATGCCCGCGACAAGTGGGCCAACGCCCTCAACTTCACCATCGAGGGGGGCAGCAAGAAGCAAAGCGAGATCTTCTACACCGCCCTCTATCACACCAAGATCGCCCCCATCGTCCATCAGGATGTGGATGGCAACTACCGCGGCATGGGCAAAGGGGCGCAGGCCAAGGGGGAAGGCAGCTACTCGATTTACTATGGTCAGGCGAGCGAAGAGCAGCCCAACTTCTCGGTCTACTCCCTGTGGGACACCCAGCGCGCGCTGCACCCGCTCAAGACCATCACCGAACCCACCCGCGCCGTGCAATATGCCAAGAACCTGATCCAGAAGTATCTGGAGAGCGGCCTGCTGCCCAAGTGGGAGCATCTGGGGGATGAGACAGGCACCATGGTGGGCTATCCGGCGGTAGTGGTGATTGCCGATGCCATCACCAAATACCCCGAGGCCTTCACCGCGCAGGAGAAAAATCTGGCGCTCAAGGCCGCCATCGACTCCTCCACCTATACCAACTACCCCATGCTGGCGACCGAGTGGGACAAGGCGGTGCTGGACAAGACCCTGACCAACCACATCGATTACATCGAGAAGAACGGCTTTGCCCCGGCAGTGCAGCGGATCGACGGTCAGCCCGTCTTCGCTGACTACACTCTCGAGTCGGTCTCCTACGGCCTGGAGAACGCCTTCTATGACTGGGCCATCGCCCGGATCGCCAAGGCGGCCGGCAACCCGGCGGCCGAAGCGCGCTATCTGGCCCGTTCTAACGGCTATCAGCGCTACTTCGACCACAATGCGTCCGAATACGCCCAGTACGGGGTGACCGGTTTCATGCGTCCGGTGATGATCGATGGCTCCTTCATGACGCCGTTTGATCCTTATGGCACCGAACATGAGACCGGCAACTATACCGAGGGCAACGCCTGGCAGTGGACCTGGTTTGTGCCCCATGACATCAAGGGTCTGAAAACCGCGATGGGCGGAGAAGAGGCCTTCAAGCAGAATCTGGACGCCACCTTTGCCGCCGAGAGTCAGGGGTCGGAGACCGCTGACATGACCGGGATGATGGGTCAGGTGGCCTTCGGGAATGAACCCTCCCACCATATCCCCTACCTCTACAACTGGACATCGGAGCCTTGGAAAACTCAGGAGACGGTCGACTACATCCTCGACACCATGTACTCGAACACCCCGGCAGGCATCATAGGCAACGAGGATGTGGGCTCCATGTCTGCCTGGTATGTGATGTCAGCACTTGGCTTCTATCAGGTGAATGCGGCAGATCCCGTTTACACTATTGGCCGCCCGCTATTTGCCAAAGCGACCATCCCGGTCAAGGGGGGAACCTTCACCATCATCGCCGATAACAACAGCGCCAAGAACCGCTATGTCCAGTCGGTCACCATCAATGGCAAACCGCTCAAGGATGGTCTCTTCTTCGAGCACAAGGAGTTTATACCGGGGGGCAACCTCCACTTCGTGATGGGCGATACCCCGCCACAAAAGTAACGATCGATAGCATTGAGGTGACATTCAGCACGCAATCCGAAAATGTCACTTTGTGATACCCGACGGCCCACGCCAGATGGATTGATAAAATCCAATCAGCGCTGGGCCATTTTATTTTCCAGTGGGAAGCCCAGGTTCAACCATTAACCCGTTTTTCTCAAATATGCCTTAAATCGGGCAATAAACCGCAAAAAATGGCTGTAAATCCCATTACAAGGGTTTTTCTGTCATATCTTGACCGCTGTCACATCCTGCCATTAATTAAACAAAAACCACTATTGAGTTAAAGATTAACACTTTGCGAGCTGGATCACACCAGCAAAACCATGCAACAAAAATCCAGTTATTGCTACATTCATCGCCTGTCCAACCCTACCCTTGAGGGCAATAATGAGCCCAATTCGCAACGCATGACTTAGCCCTTACAGGGAAGGAGAGTGAGATGTTACCCACCATGACCAACGGCAGACTCATCTGCCTGGAGTTGAAGGCCACCAGCAAGGAGGCTCTGTTCGACGAGATGGCACAGATGCTGGCGCGCGATGGCGCCGTGTCTGATCAACAGCAATTCGTCAAGGATATCTGGGCCCGCGAGCAGCTGGACTGCACCGGCTTCGAGCAGGGTGTCGCCCTGCCCCATGCCAAGAGCAAGGCGGTCAGTCGTCCGGCCATTGCCATCGGTGTCAGCCGTCAGGGTATCGAGTACGGCGCCGAAGATGGCAAGCCAACTCAACTGATCTTCATGATCGCCTCCCCGGATGGCGGCGCCAACCACCACATCGAAGTGCTGGCCGAGCTCTCCACCCGTCTGCTGGAACCGGGCTTTATCGAGCAGATGAAGGCGGCCACCACCGTCGAGCAAGCGCTGACCCTGCTCAAGCAAGGCCCGAAAGCAGAAAAACCGGCGCCAGCCGCCAAACCGGCAGCCACTGCTCCGGTTGAACCCACCGATCGCACCTTTAAGGATCGCCTCAACACCATGAAGCAGCACCTGCTGTTTGGTACTTCCCACATGATCCCCTTCATCGTGGCGGGCGGTGTGCTGCTGTCACTGTCGGTGATGATGAGCGGCAAGGGCGCCGTGCCGGAAGCGGGCTTCCTCAAAGACATGGCAACCATGGGGATCGCCGGTCTGACCCTGTTTACCGCCGTGCTGGGTGGCTATATCGCCTACTCGCTGGCTGACAAGCCGGGCCTGGCCCCGGGCATGATCGGCTCCTGGATTGCCGTTCAGCACTATCAAACCGGTTTCCTCGGCGCCATTCTGGTGGGCTTTATCGCCGGTTTCGTGGTCAATCAGCTCAAACGGATCAAGCTGCCTGACTCCATGACCTCCCTCGGTTCCATCTTCATCTATCCGCTGATCGGTACCTTTCTGGTGTGCGGCATCGTGATGTGGGGGATCGGTGCCCCGATCGCCGCCATGATGGAAGGGATGAACCACTGGCTCTCCAGCATGGCGGGCTCAGGTAAAGTGATGCTGGGTGCCATTCTGGGTGGTATGACCGCCTTCGATATGGGCGGCCCGGTCAACAAGGTTGCTACCCTGTTTGCCCAGACTCAGGTCAACACCCAGCCCTGGCTGATGGGTGGTGTCGGTATCGCCATCTGTGTACCGCCACTGGGTATGGCACTGGCGACCTTCATGTCTCCGAAGCGTTACAAGAAAGAGGAGCGTGAATCCGGCAAAGCGGCCGCCATCATGGGCATGATCGGTATCAGTGAAGGTGCTATCCCGTTTGCTGCCGCTGACCCCATGCGTGTTATCCCGGCCATCGTCGCAGGCGGCATCGTCGGCAACATCACCGGCTTCATGATGCACAGTATCAACCACGCCCCCTGGGGTGGCTGGATTGTGCTGCCGGTGGTGGAAGGCAAGATGGGTTACATTCTCGGCACCATCCTCGGCGCCCTGACCACAGCCATCATCGTCAACCTGCTGAAGAAGCCAGTGAGCGAAGAAGATGACGTGACCACCACCCAAACCAGCTTCGAGATCATTGAAGCGGAAGGAGAAGCGGACGTACTGGCCATCACTGCCTGCCCGTCTGGCGTGGCCCACACCTTCCTGGCCGCCAAGAGCCTGCAGAAGGCTGCCGCCAAGCAGGGGATCAAGATCAAGGTCGAGACCCAGGGCGCCAACGGCATCATCAACCGCATCACCGCCAAGGATGTCGCAAACGCCCGCTGCGTCATCTTCGCCCACGACGTGGCGATCAAGAACCGCGAGCGCTTCACCAATATCGAGGTCATCGATGTGAAAACCAAAGAGGCGATTCACAATCCGGAAGCACTGCTGGCCCGCACGCTGGGCAACAAGGCAAACGCCGCCTGATAACCGTCAGACTCCACCTATAACAAGGGGCCCATCACTGGCCCCTTTTCGTTACCTGCTAAGCAACCGCATATCATCCCACCGACCAAGCCACTGATTTAAAACATATTAACCAGTCACATCACGGTTCTTGGCGAGCCGTCACAGAACGGTGACGTGTAAAAAAACAGCAATTGAAGCGCTAGTCAGATCTCATGTCAAATGGCTCCGCCTACTAAACTGGAGCATCACAAAAATGATAAAAATCAATAAATTGGTTCTGGCTGTTACCCTCACCCTCACTGCCACCCCCTTGCTGGCAGCACATTGGGAGTGCGGTGAGCACGTGCGCTTTGGTCTGCCCTCCGAATCGGATCAGAAGCTCTGCCGTGAAGGGTATGCGGTCGGCTACAACTACGACTACAAGGTGGCGGACTGGGTCTCCTACCGGATGACCGCCCAGAGCGCACAGGGCACAGTGCCCCGCAAGGATGCCTTCGCCGAGGACAGGGAGATCCCGGTTGCCTACCGCGCCACCCTCTCCGACTACAAGGGCTCGGGCTACGACCGTGGCCATCAGGCCCCGGCGGGGGACATGAAATCGAACAAGAACACCATGAAAGAGAGCTTCCTGCTGAGCAACATGACACCGCAGATCGGGGTGCTCAACCAGAAGGCGTGGAGCGTGCTGGAGGACAAGGTGAACAAGTGGGCGGTCTCCCGCAAGGATGTGCAGGTGATCACCGGCCCCATCTTTACCGGCTCTGAAGAGTCCATCGGTCAGGGTGTGGCGATCCCGAGCGCCTACTACAAGATCGTGATGGACCCGGCCAGACTGCAGGCCATCGCCTTTATCATGCCGCAGGAAGAGGTGCCCATTAGCCAGATCGCCGACTACCGGGTCTCGGTGCGCGAGGTGGAAGAGCAGACTCAGCTCAACTTCTTCAGCGATATGCCCGAAGAGCAGCAAGAGACGCTGGAAGCCCGTGTCTCCCCGATGTGGAACTGACCGCGAACACTCGCCAACAGATGGATTGACACCCCATCTGTCTTGCATCGCAACAGAGGGAGGGGGAGTCACGCACCCCCTGCCCTTTTCAGATGGCTGCTGACCCTTTGCGGCCACTGTTGCGGCCATTTTTGCGGCCACTAGTGTGGCATCACCCGACGACTCGCCCCGACTCACAGTTTGCCGCGCCGTTAACTGGTATATTGCCCCCTCTTTGGCACTAACAGACTGAATTGACACACATTTGCCTCGTCGCATCGGCCCGCAAGCCGCTGCGCAACGGCGCGATTCAGCCCGACAGAGGACCTTTTGATGAAACAGACCCTTCTTGCCCTCACCCTCGGCGGCCTGCTGGCGCTCTCGCCCCTCGCCCTGCAAGCGGCCGAGAGCTCGATGCAAATGGAGCACGACCTCAATACTCTGGTCAGCAAACGCCAGGCGGTGGACATGCTGCTCGGCGAAGCGCTGCAAATCTACAAATCGCCAGCCAAGATCTCCCACGCCGGTTTTACCGCCAAGATGCCGAGCAATATGGAGCTGGTGACCGAGCGGCTGCTGGCCGCCTACCAGCTTGAGCCCTACCGCACCGACCTGCTCATCTCGGCGGCCAACGCCCAGATCTACAACGGCAACCTGAGCCGCGCCATCACCTTGCTGGAGCAGGCGCAGGCCGTCGCCCCCGATGATCTCGACATCAACAGCTATCTCGCCATCTGGCAGCTAGTGAAGGGTAACAAGGAGGCTTCCCGCAGCTATCTGGCGAAAGTGGCGGATCGCAACAGTGGCCGCGCCGCCGATCTGGAGGAGATCATCGCCCGGGTGCAGCGGATCACCGCCGCCCCGCTGCAAACCGAACTGACCAGGGATCAGGTCAAGGCCAGCAAAGAGGGCAAGCGCGCCATCGTCACCCTGGGCTACGCCCTCAATCCCGACGGCAGCATGGACAAGATCCTGCTGGGCCGTCTGCAAACCACCCTTGAGCTGGCCAAAGCCGACCCGGAGGCGCTGCTCATCCTGACCGGCGGCGTACCCCAGAACCGCCAGACCGAGGGCAAGCTGATGGCTGACTGGCTGGCCAACCACGGCATCGATCGCAGCCGCCTGATTGAAGAGAACTACGCCACCAGCACGGTGGATAACGCCCTCTACAGCGCCTATGCCCTCGCCCGCCACCAGATTGACTATGCGGTGCTGGTAAGCTCCGCCAGCCATGTACGCCGCGGTCAGACAGTGCTGGAAATCGCCTGCGACCAGATTGGCCCGGCCAACATCAAGGTGGCGAGCGTCAGCTACCCCGACAAACCCCTCGAGGAGCTGGCCACCCCGAGCGAGAGCGAGCTGCTCGGCATCTACCGCGACGCCCTGCGCACCTACGGCATGTGGAGCTACCGCTCCGCCCCGCTGATCGAGCGTTGATCGGCCATCAACACGAAAAAGAGAGGGAGGCGCGATGCCTCCCTCTCTTTTATTGACTGTCCCGTCCTGAATATGGTTTACACCTTTCCCCCCAATACATGGAGAACCCGATGGGACAAGGTGTGAAACGAAC
>NZ_JAAKUB010000025.1:0-71704 GCF_049174935.1 Aeromonas sp. 600886
TCAGAAGTGAAACGCGGTAGCGCCGATGGTAGTGTGGCATTCGCCATGCGAGAGTAGGACACTGCCAGGCACCCAATACAAGAAACCCCGCTCATCGAGCGGGGTTTTTTATTGCCTGCAATTCAGAAAATCGTCTGATAATTGACCTTTTATTCCCTCTTCTCTGTCGTTTTCCCTGTTTTTCCTCCCCGATTTTCTCCGGTTATGCCATCGCGGCTGGCGGTGGTTGCCGTTATAATGGCCGCCCTCAAGCAAGGTGGTGGTATGAAAGCAGAATATCTACAGCGATTCGGGGGCATTGCCCGTCTTTATGGTCAGAATGCCCTGCGTTCCTTTAGCCAGGCCAAGGTCTGTGTGGTGGGGATCGGCGGTGTGGGCTCCTGGGCGGCCGAGGCGCTGGCCCGCGCCGGTATCAACCAGATCACCCTGATCGACATGGACGATATCTGCATCACCAACACCAATCGCCAGATCCACGCCATGCAGGGTACGGTTGGTCGCCTCAAAACCGAGGTGATGGCTGAGCGTATTCGCGCCATCAATCCGGATTGCGAAGTGATCGAGGTGGATGATTTCGTCACCGCCGATAACCTGGTCGAGCATATCAAGCAGGAGTTTGACTATGTGGTGGATGCCATTGATTCGGTCAAGGCCAAGGTGGCGCTGATTGCCTTCTGCAAGCGCAACAAGATCCCGGTGATCGTCGCGGGTGGTGCCGGTGGACAGATGGATCCGACCCTGATCTCTGTGGCCGATCTGGCCAAGACTATTCAGGATCCGTTGGCCGCCAAGGTGCGTTCCGATTTGCGCCGATTGCACAACTTCAGCAAGAATCCGGCGCGCAAGTTCGGGGTGGAGTGTGTCTTCTCAACCGAGCAGCTGAGTTATCCGGATGGCAATGGTGGCACCTGTCAGGCCAAGGCGGCCAGCGATGGCACCATGAAGATGGATTGCGCCTCCGGTTTTGGCGCCGTGACGCCGGTGACGGCAACTTTCGGGCTGGTTGCTGCGTCCCGGGTCTTGAAGAAGATTGCCGAGCGGGGTGCCCGCGCCGAGAAAGAGGCCGGGAATGAAAGCGTTGGGTCGATTAGCGAAGCCTAATCAACCACTGAACAAGGCGGGTTAGATCACTTGTTCCCGGATCGCCAGTACGATCGCTCTGAGCCCGTTACCTCGTGACGGGCTCAAGTGTTTCTCAAGCCCAAGTTCGCTGAAATAGCCTTCCATATCAAAATCCTGGATCGCCGCAGACGATTGGTGGTTGAGCGCCGCCAGCACGATGACGATAAGGCCCCGCACGATGCGGGCATCGGAATCACAAGCAAAGTGCCAGCAGCCATCCTCGCTTTTCTCTCCCTTCAGCCACGTCTGGCTTTCACAACCCTTGAGGCGGAATGCCTCCTGCTGCCATTCGCAGGGTAGCACCGGTAACTGCTTGCCGAGCTGGATGATGAGCCGGTACTGGTTCTCCCAGCCGTGGGCGGCGGCAAACTGCTGGCGGATGGTGTCGGCGTTGGGCTCAAGGCCAATCTGGGTATAGCTTGCGAGGTCACTCATTCGGTTATCTGCCTTAGAAGAAGTCACTGAGTTTGTACAGGGCGGCCAGCAGGGCGTCGACATCGCCCCGATTGTTGTAGCAGGCCAGCGAGGCGCGCATCGTGCCGCCGATCCCGAGCGACTCCATCAACGGCATGGCGCAGTGATGGCCGGCTCGCAGGGCGATCCCCTGCATATCGAGCAGGGTAGCGGCATCCTGCGGGTGGATATCCTCGAGCAAGAAAGAGACCGCACCGGCGCGCTGATTGGGTTCGCCGACCAGACGCAACCCCGGCACCTGTTGCAGGCCAGCGACCAGATAGTCGGTCAGTGCCTGCTCATGTTGGGCGAGCCATTGCCGATCTTGCGCCATCACAAAGTCGATGGCGGCGGCGAGGCCGATAGCGCCAGCGATATGGGGGGTGCCCGCCTCGAATTTGAAAGGCAGGGTGTTGAAGGTGGTGCCGCTGAAACTGACCCGATCGATCATCTCGCCACCTGTTTGCCAGGGCGGCATCCGTTCCAATAGCTCGGTGCGGCCCCACAGCACGCCGATGCCGGTCGGGCCATAGAGCTTGTGGCCGGAGAAGGCATAGAAGTCGCAACCGATGGCCTGTACATCCACCTCGAGATGAGCCACCGCCTGGGCGCCGTCGATCAGCGTCACGGCGCCAACCGTTTTGGCGGCCGCCACCATCTCTTTGACTGGATTGACGGTGCCAAGGGCATTGGATACGTGGGCCACGCTCACCAGCCGGGTGCGTGGCCCCAGCATGGCGTGATAGGCGGCCAGATCGAGATCGCCCCGCTTATCGAGCGGGATAACCCGGATGACTGCGCCGGTGCGCTGGGCGACCAGCTGCCATGGGACGATATTGGCGTGGTGCTCCAGCGTGCTGAGGATGATTTCCTCCCCCGCCTTGAGCTCGCTCATCCCCCAGCTCTGGGCTACCAGATTGATCGCTTCCGTGGTGCCGCGGGTCCAGATCACCTCTTGGCTGCGGGGTGCATTGATGAAGCGGGCGACCGTCTCGCGGGCGGCCTCGAAGGCGCGGGTTGCGCGACCACTCAGCGCATGGGCTGCGCGGTGCACGTTGGCGTTGTCGGCCCCATAGTAGTGAGCGATGGCATCCAGTACCGCTTGCGGCTTCTGGGTGGTGGCGGCGTTGTCCAGATAGACCAGAGGGTGGCCGTTTACCTCCTGCGCCAAGGCCGGAAACTGGCTGCGCAGTTGGTCGTGCTGTTGCTGATTCATGTTCCCCTCATCATCTGGAAAAAGTCATCATCTCGAAAGGTCGGCCATGATCCTGAAAATAGCGCCCGAACACAAGGCGCGATAAGCCAGATGGGCGGTTGCCTGCCGTGCAGCAGGTACGGCTCGTCGGGTGATTTCTGGTACAATGCCGCCCCTCATCATAAGCCAAGAGATCCGGCCCATGAAGCTCAACCCCAATCAGAACGAAGCGGTCAAGTATGTCTCCGGCCCTTGCCTGGTGCTGGCGGGTGCCGGATCGGGCAAGACCCGCGTCATCACCAACAAGATTGCCTATCTGGTGCAGCAGTGCGGCTACAGTGCGCGCAACATCGCTGCGGTCACCTTTACCAACAAGGCGGCGCGGGAGATGAAGGAGCGGGTCGGCCAGACCCTGGGACGTAAGGAGGCGCGGGGGCTGATGGTCTCCACCTTCCATACACTGGGTCTCGATATCATTCGTCGTGAGCACAAGAGCCTGAATCTCAAGGCCAACTTCTCCCTGTTCGATGACACCGACCAGCTGGCGCTGCTGAAAGAATTGACTGAAGACGAGCTCGACAACGACAAGGACAAGCTCTCGGCTCTTATCAGCCAAATCTCCAACTGGAAGAACGACCTTATCCTGCCCGCCCGTGCCATGCGCATCGCCCGCGGGCCGGAAGAGGTGCTGATGGCCCAGCTCTACGAGCGCTATCACCGCCAGATGGTGGCCTATAACGCGCTGGATTTTGACGACCTCATCGTGATGCCGACCCTGCTGCTCAAGAGCAATCAGGAGGTGCGTGAGCGCTGGCAGAACAAGATCCGCTATCTGCTGGTCGATGAGTACCAAGACACCAACACCAGCCAGTACGAGCTGGTGAAGCAGATCGTCGGCGAGCGTGCCCGTTTTACCGTGGTAGGGGACGATGACCAGTCCATCTACTCCTGGCGCGGTGCCAAGCCGCAGAATCTGGTGCTGCTGAGTGAAGATTTCCCCAGCCTCAAGCTGATCAAGCTGGAGCAGAACTACCGCTCCAAGCGGCGGATCCTCAAGTGCGCCAACATCCTGATCGCCAACAACCCGCACGTCTATGACAAGGCGCTCTTCTCCGAGTTGGATGAAGGGGTGAAGCTCAAGGTACTGTTCGCCAAGAACGAGGAGCACGAAGCGGAGCGGATCGCTGCCGAGATGATGGGCCACAAGTTTATGAACCGCACCCGGTTCAAGGATTACGCCATCCTCTATCGGGGCAACCATCAGTCGCGCATCTTCGAGAAGGCGCTGATGACCAACCGGATCCCTTACCGTATCTCCGGCGGCACCTCGTTTTTCTCCCGTACCGAGATCAAGGACATCATGGCCTACCTCAAGCTGCTGGTGAATCCGGATGAGGACACTGCCTTCCTGCGGGTGGTCAACCTGCCGCGACGCGAGATCGGCCCCACCACCCTCGAAAAGCTTGGCCAATACGCCAACCAGCGCGGCAAGAGCCTGTTTGCCGCCAGCTTCGAGCTGGGGCTGGAACAGCACCTCTCCGGCCGTGGCCTGACGGCTTTGCAGGCCTTTACCAACTGGCTGGTTCGCCTTGGTGATCAGGCGCTGCGCGGCAATCCGGTGGAGGCGGTGCGGGACATGATCAAGGAGATCCACTATGAAGAGTGGCTCTACGAGACCTCCCCCAGCCCGAAAGCGGCCGAAATGCGGATGCAGAACGTCTCCACCCTCTATCGCTGGATTACCGAGATGCTGGAAGGGGATGAGCTGGAGGAGTCGATGACGCTGGCTCAGGTGGTCACTCGACTCACCCTGCGCGATATGATGGAGCGCAATGAGGGGGAAGATGATGCCGATCAGGTGCAGTTGATGACCTTGCATGCCTCCAAGGGGCTGGAGTTCCCCTATGTCTACATGGTGGGGATGGAGGAGGGCTTGCTCCCCCACCAGACCAGCATCGATGAAGACAACGTCGAGGAGGAGCGGCGTCTCGCCTACGTGGGCATTACCCGGGCCCAGACCGAGCTGACCTTTACCCTCTGCAAGGAGCGGCGCCAGTTTGGCGAGTCGGTACGGCCAGAGCCGAGCCGCTTCCTGCTGGAGCTGCCGCAGGATGACCTTGAATGGGAAAACCAGAAGAAGGTGACTGCCGAGGAGCGCCAGCAGAAGGGGCAGATGGCGGTGGCCAATCTGCGCGCCATGTTCAAGAAAGATTAGGAGGTTGCGTTGCCGGGGGATAGCAGTGGAATGATGTCTGCTCCCGGCATGGGGGGAGATATATAGCGTCCTTGCCCCATCCGGCAGCCGATATCTATCAGCTTCTGTAACTGCTGCTGGTTCTCAATGCCTTCAACCACAAGGGTGTAATCGAGATCCTGACAGATATCCCGCATGGCGCGGATCAGCGCCAGATCTTTGGGGGACTGCAGCATCCGCTGGGTAAAGCTGTCATCCACCTTGATGTAATCTACCGGGAAATGGAACAGGGCGTTGAGGGAGGAGAAGCCGGTACCAAAGTCGTCCAGGCTGATCTGAATGCCCTTGGCACGCAGTTCATGCAGGGAGGCCAGCGCATCGGAATCCTGCCGCGACAGCTCCCGCTCGTTGAATTCAAAGATCAGATAGCCTGGTGCTATCCCCTCCTCATCGATAATGTCCACCAACCGCATGATGTGATCATGGTTGACCAGATGTTTGCCGGAGAGGTTGATGGCGACCTTGAACTTGCTCTGGCCCGAGATCGGAAGCCACACTTTCAGTTGCTGGCAGGTGTGGCGCAGGATCTGATAATCCAGCTCCAGAATCAGGCCACATTGCTCCGCCAGCGGAATAAAGTCGAATGCATCCTTCAGAATTCCCTCTTCGGTCAGCCAGCGCGCCATCACCTCCAGACCGGTCAGGCGGCTATCCTGTAGCCGGATCACCGGTTGGTAGTAGGGGACGATACGCCCTTCCCGCAGGGCCCGAGCCAGCATCTCTTCCGGCGAATTCCAGTTCTGGTTGATGCAATCATCCGAGTAGCTGACGATGCGGCTGCGGCCATTGCGTTTGGCCTGGTACATGGCCAGATCGGCCTGGTGGAGTAACTGGCTGATATCCGATGTCTGTTCGGACACACTCGATACCCCTAGGCTGACGGTAATACTCAGCTCATTGCCAAGCAGCCGGAACGGATAGGAGAGGCGGCTGATGATACGGTTGAGCACCGGGCTGATGTCATCTTCATGTTTGCTGCTATCGAGATAGATGACGAACTCGTCGCCCCCCAATCTGGCCACCATATCGTTTTGCCGGATGCAGGTCTGCAGGCGGCGGCTTACCTCCTTGAGCAGCTGATCACCAGCACTGTGGCCCAGGGTGTCATTGATCTGCTTGAAGTGATCCACATCGATGAAGATCACCGCAAACCCCGGTGACTTGTAGCGGTTGTAGTGGGTCATGGCTTGATTGAGGTGGTTCATCAACAGCGCCCGGTTCGGTAGCTGGGTCAGCGGGTCGTGAAGCGCATCGAATTGCAGCCGCCGTTCCAGCTCCTGATGCTGCTTGAGCTGCTTTTGCAGCCTGAGGTTGGTCTGACGCAGCTGTTGCAGCCGCTGGTTGATGGAGTCTTCACTATTGATGTCGTTAAGCTGCTGGCGGATCCGCTTCAGCTCCAACAGCAGGGTGAGCTGACCACGCAGGAAGTCGAGAAACAGCTTGTCGTCTGTCTCCAGCGGTTGCGCGGTGCTGATGATGAAGTGGGCGAAGTACTGTTGTTGCAGCCGTAGCGGCATGCTGTGCCAGTAGGTTGCCTCCCTGTTGACCTCGATATTGCTGGTGCTGTGGCACAAACCGCTGATGAATTCGTCGCTTTGACGAGGATGTGCGGGATAAATCTTCTCAAGCGTATGGCTGTGGAGCCTGACCAGCAGCATATCCTCAATGGCGAGCATCTGGCGCAGCACCGCCTCCAGCTGGGAGAAGAGCGCCTGACCGGGCAGGGTGTTGGCCAGTCGCATGATGCGGCTGATGCTCTCGATTTTCTTTTTCCAGTTCGGGTCTTTGCGGATCAGCGGAGAAGGCAGCTCGGTGAGATGGGAGCCCGCCTGGGTTTCGGTCAGCCGTTTGGATAGACACTCCAGCAGCAGGCGTAATGTGGGCAGGTCGGATGGTTCGCCGCGAGCCAGCAGCCACTGCACCTGACCATGTTCGATAGGAAAGACGCACCACCCTTCGGCCTCATCGAGCTGGGTGAGCTGATCGGTGATGCGGGACTGCTCCCGCCCCAGTTGTTGCTTGAAGGTATCGCTGATTTTGTAGGCGTAGAGCCAGTTCAGACCACTGTCGGAGAGGCCCAGCATGCCGAAATGCTGCAACGGGCAGAGCTGGTTTATCTGCTTTATCAGATCATCATAATCGCTGCTCTGCGCTGTAGGGGGAGCCGGAAAATCCATAATGGCAGAGACCAACGCCAGCAGAGGAGTTGAGTAGTGGGATTCGGTGGAATGGGGCGACATGAGCAACTCCCGACTATGCCTACCCTACAAGAGTAGTCGGAAGCCGATAGATTGAAAGGGCCGCAATTGCGGCCCTTTCAAATACTTAGAGGTTGTCAGTCATGTAGTGGATGGCGTTTTCAATCTCTTCATCACTACAGTTCGCACAGGTGCCGCGCGGAGGCATCATGCCGGACTTGCCGGTAAAGCCTTCAATGGCATGTTTCTTGAGAGTATCAATGCCTTGGGCGATGCGAGGATCCCAGGCTGCCTTGTCACCCCGTTTGGGGGCACCGGCGGCGCCGGTGTCGTGACAGGCAAAGCAGGCGCCCTTGTATACCGTTTCGCCATCGCGGGGACCGGAAGAGGCGGTCGCAGCAGGTGCAGCACCCGCGCCGGCAATACCTTCCAGATCCTTGGCGGTATAGACCTGACCGATCGGTTTGATCCGCTCGGCAATAGCCTCCGGTGACATCTCATCGGCAGCAAGCACTGCCCCAGACAAGCTGGCGGCCGTCATCCCGACAGCCAGCAAATAGCTCAGTTTTTTCAACACGCTCATATACTCCCAGCAGTCTTTTATTATCCATGTAAACGACGGGATTATAACCGAATAGTTACAGCCATTTAAACGCTTGTGTGTGAAGTGTTAAACACTCTGCGTACAAAGTTTTGGGCGATCTCACGGCAATTCGGGTGGTGGAGATAAAAAGAAACCCGGCATTCGCCGGGTTTCGAGTAACCAAGGGGTGAAACGGCCTATTTATCCCAGCTCAGGATCACCTTGCCGGAGTGGCCGGAGCGCATCGCATCGAACCCCTGCTGGAATTCGTCGATGTGGAATCTGTGGGTGATGATGGGGGAGAGATCCAGCCCGGACTGGATCAGGCTGGCCATTTTGTACCAGGTCTCGAACATCTCGCGGCCATAGATCCCTTTGATAAACAGCCCCTTGAAGATCACCTTGTTCCAGTCGATGGCCATGGTGGAGGGCGGGATGCCAAGCATGGCGATCTTGCCGCCGTGGTTCATCTTGTCGAGCATCTCCTGGAAGGCGCTCGGGACGCCGGACATCTCCAGCCCCACGTCGAAGCCTTCGGTCATGCCCAGCTCGCTCATCACGTCGGCCAGCTTCTCCTTGGCCACGTTGACCGCGCGGGTGGCGCCCATCTTGCGGGCCAGCTCCAGCCGGTATTCGTTGACGTCGGTGATCACCACGTGGCGCGCACCCACATGGCGGCAGACGGCGGCGGCCATGATGCCGATGGGGCCTGCCCCGGTAATGAGCACATCTTCACCCACCAGATCGAAGGAGAGGGCGGTGTGCACCGCATTGCCGAACGGGTCGAAGATGGCAGCCAGCTCGTCCGGGATATTGTCCGGCAGCTTGAAGGCGTTGAATGCGGGGATCACCAGATACTCGGCAAAGGCGCCCGGGCGGTTGACGCCAACACCAATGGTGTTGCGGCAGAGGTGAGTGCGGCCAGCGCGGCAGTTACGGCAGTGACCGCAGGTGATATGCCCTTCACCGGAGACCCGATCGCCGATGGCGAAGCCGCGCACCTCCTGACCGATGGCTACCACTTCCCCAACATATTCATGGCCGACCACCATGGGTACCGGAATGGTCTTCTGGGACCACTCGTCCCAGTTGTAGATGTGGATATCGGTGCCGCAGATGGCGGTTTTGCGGATCTTGATCAGCAGGTCGTTGTGGCCGAGCTCGGGGGCCGGCACATCCGTCATCCAGATGCCGACCTCTTTGTGCAGTTTGGAGAGTGCTTTCATGGCTGTTCCTTCAATATGAATGCAGAAAAAAGGGGCTGCAGCCCCTTGATTCAAATCAGATAACGCCGAGTTCACGGCCGATGCGGATAAAGGCGTCGATCGCCTTGTCCAGCTGCTCGCGGGTGTGGGCGGCAGACATCTGGGTGCGAATGCGCGCCTGACCCTTGGGCACGACCGGGAAGGAGAAGCCCACCACATAGATGCCGGCTGCCAGCATGCGGCTCGCCATTTCGGAGGCGAGTTTGGCATCCCCCAGCATCACCGGAATGATGGCGTGGTCGGCGCCAGCCAGAGTGAAGCCGGCGGCGCTCATCCGCTCGCGGAAGTAACGGCTGTTCTCTTTCAGGCGGGCGCGCAGGTCGTGACCTTCCGCCAGCATGTCGATCACCTTGATGGTGGCAGAGACTATGGAGGGGGCCAGCGAGTTGGAGAAGAGGTACGGGCGGGAGCGCTGACGCAGCCAGTCGATCACCTCTTTCTTGCCGGAGGTATAGCCGCCGGATGCGCCGCCGAGCGCCTTGCCCAGGGTGCCGGTGATGATGTCGACCCGATCCATCACGCCGCAATATTCGTGGGTGCCACGGCCGTTTTCGCCGATAAAGCCGACGGCATGGGAATCATCCACCATCACCAGCGCATCGTATTTGTCCGCCAGATCGCAGATGGATTTGAGGTCGGCGATGACGCCATCCATGGAGAAGACACCGTCGGTGGCGATCAGCTTGAAGCGGGCGCCATCGGCGTCAGCCTGCTTGAGCTGGGCTTCCAGCTCGGCCATGTCGTTGTTGGCATAGCGATAGCGCTTGGCCTTGCACAGCCGCACACCGTCGATGATGGAGGCGTGGTTGAGGGCATCGGAGATGATGGCATCTTCGGCGCCGAACAGGGTCTCAAAAAGACCGCCATTGGCATCGAAACAGGAGGAGTAGAGGATGGTGTCTTCGGTGCCGAGGAAGGCAGACATCTTCTGCTCCAGCGCTTTGTGCTGATCCTGGGTGCCGCAGATGAAGCGTACCGAGGCCATGCCGAAGCCGTGGCTGTCGAGTCCCTGATGGGCGGCGGCGATCAGATCCGGGTGGTTGGCCAATCCCAGATAGTTGTTGGCACAGAAGTTCAGTACCTGCTCACCGCCGACGGCGATGCTGGCCTGCTGGGCGGAGGTGATGATGCGCTCCTGCTTGTACAACCCTTCAGCTTGCACCTGGTTTAGTTGCTCGGTCAGGTGACGATAGAATCCGTTAGACATCCTCGATCCTTAGTGGCTATTTCAGCTGCGTATCAACAGAGGGCGACATTTTACTGCAATCTGTTGCGGTAAATTCAAATGATTGTGCTGATATTCAACAAATGTGAAACAGATCTCACCCAGCTGGTTGGGCCAGCTGGCGGTAGTGTTGTTCCAGTTGCTGGATCTGTCCGGCCACCTGGGGTTGCACATAGGGGCGCAGCAGGAACAGCACCTTTAATACGCCCTGATAGAGCAGCGGTTTGGTGATGCGGGTGTTGGGAGCCTGAGCGATCTGGAAGGGGATCCAGCAGGTCACCACCATCTTGATGGTCTGGCCCAGATCCGGCAGGTCTTCATCGCTGACATCTATGATGCCCCCTTCGCGCAGGCTCCGGAGCAGGGCGACCACGGAGGAGCGCATCTGCTCCTGGGCCTTGAGGTACTTCTGTTGCAGCGGTTCGTCACGGCTCAGGATGTCCGGCAGGTTGGCGTAGAAGAAGCGGAACTGCCACATCAGATAGAAGATGGCATCGAGATAGCCCATCAGATCCTGTAGGGTGATTTCACGGTTGCGGGTCGGCACGAAGCTCTCGCTCAGGTGACGGGCATACTGGTCGAAGATGGAGTGGATGATGTCTTCTTTATTGCGGAAGTGGTAGTAGAGGTTGCCCGGGCTGATACCCATGTGCGCCGCAATGTGGTTGGTGGTGATGTTGCGTTCACCCTGATCGTTGAACAGCTCGGTCGCGCTGTGAATGATCCTGTCTCTGGTTTTCATCACTCATTCCTCCAACAGGTTCCGCTCGGGGCAGTTTTGAACAAGGTCGAATCCCCGGACGGCCCGTGATAAACTTTTCGGCAATTTCAAATTGGCTCACTATACACAGCTTTAACAAGCAGTCACATGTAGCCATCAACGTACGAGAGGCAAACTCCATGATCGTAGTAACTGGCGGTGCTGGCTTTATCGGCAGCAATCTGGTCAAGCAGCTGAACGCTCAAGGACGGACCGATATCGTGGTCATTGATGACCTGACCGACGGCACCAAGTTCGTCAACCTGGTCGATCTGACCATCGCTGACTACATGGACAAAGACGAGTTTCAGGCTCGCATCGTCTCCGGTGACGAGTTTGAAGAGTGGGACAACGGCATCGAGGTGATCTTCCACGAAGGCGCCTGCTCTGCGACTACCGAGTGGAACGGCAAGTTCATCATGGAGGTCAACTACGAGTACTCCAAGGATCTGTTCCACTACTGCATCGAGCGTGAAATCCCGTTCATTTACGCCTCTTCTGCCGCGACCTACGGTGGCCGCAACGACAACTTCATCGAAGATCCCAAGTTCGAACAGCCGCTCAACGTCTACGGCTACTCCAAGCAGCTGTTTGACCAGTACGTGCGCCGCTGGATGCCGGAGATCAACTCTCAGGTCGTTGGCCTCAAGTACTTCAACGTCTACGGCCCGCGCGAGCAGCACAAAGGCTCCATGGCTTCCGTTGCCTTCCACCTCAATACACAGGTGAAGAAGGGCGAGAATCCCAAGCTGTTTGAAGGTTGCGATGGCTTCCCGAACGGTGGTCAGATGCGTGACTTCATCTATATCGACGACGTCTGCAAGGTAAACCTCTGGTTCTGGCAGAACCCGCAGCACTCCGGCATCTTCAACTGCGGTACCGGCCGTGCCGAGCCGTTCCAGAACGTGGCCGAAGCGGTGATCAAGCATCATCAGAAGGGCGCTATCGAGTACATTCCCTTCCCGGATCATCTCAAGGGTCGCTACCAGAGCTTCACCCAGGCTGACATGACCAAGCTGCGCAGCGTGGGTTATGACGCCGAGTTCAAAACCGTTGCCGAAGGGGTAGCGGATTACATGGCCTGGCTCAACCGCTAACGGGTGAGCACAACGCGGCAGTTTGAGCGCAAAACCGGAAGTGGGCACTCGCCTGCTTCCGGTTTCTGGTCTCTGTGGCTGCTTGCCGTTCCTCTCTTATCTACCGGGTAACCGCGCGATGAATATATTGATGGCACTCTCCCAGCTCGAGGTAACGGGAGCTGAGGTCTATGCCACCACGGTCGGTAACGAACTGACCCGGCGTGGTCACAACGTCTTTTATGTGTCAGATACCCTGACCAAGCCGACGCTTGGCCCCGTCTTCAAACTGAGATTCAACAAGCGCAGTATTCTGCGCCGCTTCTGGCACGTCTTTTACCTCATCTATCTCATCAAGAAGCATCATATCCAGTTGGTGCATGCTCACTCCCGCGCCTCCGGCTGGAGCAGTTATGTGGCCTGCAAGTTGACTGGCACCCCGATGATCACCACGGTGCATGGTCGCCAGCCGGTACACGCTTCGCGCAAGGCCTTCCATGCACTCGGCTATCGGGCGGTTGCCGTTTGTGAAGATATTGCCCATCAGATAGTCGACAATCTGGGAGTGGATCCCGCGATCGTGCAGGTTCTGCGCAACGGTATCGAAACCGACAAATTCCAGCCTGTGCCTGCGCCGGATAATCCAAAGTCGGTGATCGCCATCATTGGCCGTTTGAGCGGCCCCAAAGGAGAGCTTTGCTACCGCCTGCTCGACGAAGTACTCGATCTGGATGCCTGCAAGGTACGGATTGTCAGCGGTACCAAGGTGCCGGAGCGCTTTGCCCGTTTCGAAGGCCGTGCCGAGTTTGTTGGCTATGTTGACGATGTGCCCGCTCTGCTGGCGAGTTGCGATCTGGTGATTGGTGCCGGTCGGGTAGCGATGGAAGCACTGCTCTGTGGTCGGCCCGCCTTTGCCATTGGTGAAGCCAGGGCCATTGGTCTGGTGACGGAACGAAATCTGGACGAGGCGCTGGCGAGTAATTTTGGCGATATCGGTCCCAAGGATCTGGCTATCGATTTTGCTGCCCTTAAGGGAGAAATCGAATCCGCCCTCGCAAGCAAGGTGGTGCCGGAAGTCATTCGGCAGCGCATTCAGGATGAGTATGGCTTGCAGGGGGTAGTATCCGGCCTCGAAACCATCTATCAGGATGCGGTGGTTGAAACCCTGCGCCGCGAGATGCCGGTCATCATGTACCACCGCTTTATCGAACAGGATAGCGAGAAAGGGGTGCACGGCACCTGGATGCCGATCACCATGTTCGAGAAGCATCTGCGCCTGATGAAGTGGCTCGGCTACGAGACCCTGACTTTCCGCGATTTGGCGGACAAAGGCTTTATCCACCGTCTGCAATACGGCAAGAAGTACCTGATGATCACCGCCGATGACGGCTATCAGGACAACCTGACCCGCATGCTGCCACTGCTGGAAAAATATGGTTACAAAGCTGTGGTGTACGTAGTCACAGGTGAAGGTTATAACCGTTGGGATGTGGAGCATCCGACCAATCCGGATACCAAGGTTTCGCTAATGAGTGGTGAGCAGGTCAAAGCGCTGGCCGCCAGCGGTCATGTGGAAATTGGTGGTCATACCCTGACCCATCCCCGCTTGAGCAAGCTCACACCCGAACAACAAGCCCATGAAATTCAGGAGAATAAACGCCAACTGGAGGCCCTGCTTGGCCATCCGCTGCTCTCGTTTGCCTACCCTTACGGAGATATGGATGAGAGTGCCAAGGAACAGGCTATCACCGCCGGGTATCGTTTTGCTGTCGCTACCAATAGCGGCCCCAAAGCAATGCACCAGGACCCTTTCCAGATCCGCCGGATTGCCATCTTCCCCCGTACCGATGTATTCGGGCTGTGGCGAAAAATTCGTGGGAATTATGTGTTCAGGAAATAACTTGTGAATTTAGATAAAAATTGCCTACGACTAAATATTATTGTGCAATTTGCAGCTTTTTTATTTGGCGCAATAGTTTTAACGGTCCCCAGTGGCTATGGATATGGGCCCAGCATTTTAGTTTTGGCAAGTGTTTTTGTCTTTTGGCGTAAAAAATATTATTTGGCAATGAGTTCAGAGGTGAAAATATTATCATATATATTCATCTCTTTTTTTGTCATCCAAGCAGTATCAATCGGGATTGATGGTGGCGCTCTCAAAGAGTTAGACCGACCAAGTCGCTTGTTAATGGCTGCAATGACCTTACCTTTATTAAGTGTGTTCCCCATTAACATAAACGTTCTTATTGCTGGCCTCTCTATAGGAGCAGTGAGTTCAGGTCTAATCGCAATATATGAAAAGTTTTATCTTGGAATGCCTCGAGCTTTTGATGAAAGCATGCCGATTCAGTCAGGAAACATCAGCATGACATTGGCATTGTTATGTCTGTGTGCTTTTTTCTGGTTCCGCCATTTAGGGAAGAAAAACATTGCTGCCTTTATGCTTCTTTCATTTTTAATGGGGGGTATAGGCAGTTTTCTCTCCGGGACCAGAGGTGGCTGGGTTTTACTTCCAATCGTCTTGTTTACAATAGTTTTTTATTTTAGAAAACAGCTATCCCTGAAAGATGGTCTCTATGCAAGCACTGTATGTGCCTTGTTGCTTTTCTTGGCTATGCTTCCGCAAAGTGGCGTAATGGATAGGATATATAATGCCAAAGCAGATGTTGTTCATTATTTTGATGGTGTGAATCCGGATACATCTCTAGGCATTCGATTGCAGTTGTGGGAAAGTGCATATAACTCTTTTTTGGAAAAACCAATATTTGGCTGGGGAAATAACGGAATTCGCTTATCACAATTAAACCAATATAATAATGGTTCTATATCCGAGTTCATTTATAATTTTAACTCACATGCACATAATCAATTTTTAGATGAATTGGCTAAACGCGGCATTATAGGCTTCTTGATGTTAGCCCTGCTGTACTTTTATCCACTTTGGGTTGCGAGTAAAAATAGAGATAACTTATTGGTCAGTAGTATGTTGGCGGTTTCATCATTAACTCTTGTTGATTATAGCTTGAGTCAAGCATTTATAAGCCATAACTCCGGGATGATATTCTTCATGTTTTTATTTTCGGCTTTAATTACCACAATAAAGGTATCGCCTTTGGAGGGAAGAAAATGATTAAGAAATTGCAATCATGGCGCGATATCATTCGTCGTAAAATAGGGATTGTGCTTTTTGACCGATCTTTGAGATCGTCTTCAAATGAAGATGGTGCTATAGTCTTTGTTCGTTGGGATGCCAAATTGGGGGATGCCATAGTATCATCTTGGGTCACTCGTGAAATAAAAAAGAAGTTTCCAGGCAAAAAAGTAGTTGCAATTACAACCCCTGAGATGAGGTCTTTATTTAAAAACCAGTTTCTTTTTGATGAAGTTTATTCTATTCCGAAAAGACCAAGTTATGCAGCACTCGCCTCATTGGCTAGAGATATAGGAGATATTGAATATCTTGTTCATCTTACTAATGAAATGAAGATGAAAGATATTTTCTTTATCTCAAAATTATCTGTAAAAAATGTTATTGGTATAGATGACAAAATAAAATGTGTGAATATTAAAATTGGTCATTTAACCAAGAATATTCACTTCTCACAGAAGTTTGCCTTGGCCGTTAATAAAATGGGGGTTGATAACCCCGATACAGATTATATTGTTCCAGAATATCTTGAAGATGAGTCAAGCGTTAAATCTAGCTGGCCTGATAATCCCACAATCTGTTTTAATCCTTACGGTAGTGGCAGCTCACGAACATTTAATGATGAAAAAATTATCGAGATCCTGAAGGTTATGTTGAGCAAGCCTGGATATAATGTATGTTTGCTCTATCCACCGATAAAGAAAATTGAAACAGAACACAATATCAGGAGAATGCCTGATATCTTAAGGGAAAGAGTTATCACACATGACTCATCCCATTCTTTAGGTGTTCTATTCGCTCAAATAAGAAATAGTATCGGTATCGTGTCTGTAGATACGGCGACAGTACACATTGCTGCAGGGCTTAAAAAACCTATATTTGGAATATATAATGATAATTTTGGTAAAGGTGAAAACCGGGAGTGGTTACCAAATTTTGAGAAAGCCATGGTAATGTATGTTGATGCTAAAAAAGAACAAAATGTAAACTACATTAATATGGAGGAGTTTGAGAATCAATTTAATGATTGGTATGTTCAGTACATAGCACAATAATTTAGATTTCTGCACCATAGCCTGGTGCAGAATAAAAATTAAAGCATCGCCTTTATGTATTTATTTACCCATATATCTAGTCTGTATTGATTTTTTATATCGTCAGATATGTGATGATAAGGGATCGTTAAAAAGTCAGGTGAGACTTTTAGATCTGTATCTGTTATGCAAAATATATTGTTGGGATGAAAGAACGGAAATGTCTCTGCGGTATTGTTATTTGATATTATCTTTTGTTCATAGGCAAGAGACTCAAAGAATCTAAAAGACAAGCCTTTTTGTGACTGGTATCCTATATCAAGAATACAGTGATAAGCCGATGAGATTGCCAATAGTTCATCACCAGTAATTGGCTTGGTAATTATTTCGATTCTCTTGTCTCTTATTTTTTTGATCTTTCGGTGGTGATCAACATAAATCATGATTTTAATTTTTAAGTCTGGGTTGGCATCCAGAAATGCAGTTATAAAGGCGTAGCGTTCACGATCAAAGCTAAAAATACCAAACACATCACCATCATAGTTTCTGTTTGGTTGGAGTGGGGTTAAATTCTTTTTATAGTAGTTAGTTACTGGTGTAAAGCCATATTTTTTAACATCTTGCGGATCAAAGCTCAAAACTTTATCAAAAAGTGAAATGTTTTTGATATTATTTGGCATTCTGAGAGTACTGTCCCACAGGTGGCAAATCATCCTGTTGGTGCATTTTTTGAGCTGTGTCAGATGTTCTGCCGTGTAAATATCAGGATTAGTGAGGATAGTGATATCAAAGTGGCGGTTTTTTGTAAAACCATTCAAAAACTGGGTGGTCGACAGCCAGCTTCTTTCTTGTTTTAAATTTCTTTTAAACAGAGCCTTTGAAATTAAGTTTGATATTCTCTCTACTGGGTGCAGGTAATCATATCTAGATATTTCTCCATTCTCAATAAATGTAACCACGTGTCCTTGTTGTCGCATCTCTTCAACTATCGGGGTAATGAGCCCTGCGTTATCAATACCTATTAATAGGATATTCATTGGATTAGCTCTCAAAATGACATTTCAATGTTATTTCATTAAATTTAATAAACTAAAGTGACATAAATGATTTTATGGTCTCTGTACTAGAGAATGGGCTGTAAAAATGATCTGGTATATGCATTTTATCAATATCCATACGAGATATTTTTTGCGCTATTTTGGGAATGTCAAAAAGGGCGCAAAGGTTATCTTGCAGTGGCCCAGTAAGAATTTCTGCCGGTCCAGACGGGCAATCCACGCTGATCACCGGGGTATGGCAGATGAGTGCTTCAATAAGCACTGTTGGCAGCCCTTCAGCATCGGATGTCAGGATGAGCGCCTGAGCGGCTTTGATATAGGGGTAGGGGTTCTTCTGAAAGTCGATGATCTTCACCTTGCTGGCAAGGTTCATCTCCTCGATCATGGCTTCAATGTGAGGGCGTCGCTCCCCTTTGCCCATCAGAACGAGTGGCGTAGCAACGCCGCTTAGCTGATATGCCTGCAAGAGACGATCGTGGCGTTTTCGTTCTTCGAAGGTGCCGACATGGATAAAATACTTTTCAAATGGCTTGTTGAAAGGCTCATCGGCCAACGCCTGAATTTTCTCGATATCAAACGGATTGTAGATAACCTGACACGATTTTGGTGTGGCTCTTACATTGTGCAAAATGTCGTCCGCGATGCCACGAGATACGCAGATCAGTTTCTTGCCATTATAGAAACGCTTGAATTTTTCATATCCTTTGGCATTGTCTTTGGCAAAGCCGGTGACATTTCCGTGGATCCAGTAATAAATATTCAGTGTATCAGGCAGGTGTCTGGTAATTTTGTCACATGAGCATGAGATAATTACGTCAGGCGAGATCTCTTGGACTTTTTTCAAGATCAGAGATGCTTGTATTTTTTCAACCGCAACATTGGATATGGCTTTAGTCAGCTTTGTGACAATGCCAAGATTAATCGGGTGAATGTTGTCAGGTAGCGTATGGTCTATTTTTTCCCGCAAGGTAAACAAGGTAACATCGACACCTGCATCTTTTAGCAAGGATGCGGTATTGAGCAGAACCTTTTCCGCACCACCACCATACAAGTCTTCAACAATGAATAAAAACTTTTTAACTGGTGGGGTCATAACTGCTCCGCGGGTCTCATAACTGACTGGTAAATCTACTAAAAATGTGAATCGTAAACGAGCAAAATCAGGTGGCAACTGTTAAAGTCGTTAGCAATTTTTTCAATAGGTGTGGATCAATGATTGGTCTTAGTGGGCGCTACCATAACGCATTATTCGCGGCCTGTATATTTGCCGGGCTGCTGCTCTCCTGGTTGTTTTCTGTTAATCAGCTCCTCACCGGCGACCAGACCCAGATGCTCTACAAGGGTTACCTTGGAGCCTATGAGGGGGTCTGGCTCAGCTATGGCAATGCGGCGAGTGCGGTGGGCAATGTGCCGGGGAGCTTGTCGGCCTGGCTGATTGGTGGGCCGCTGCTACTGTGGGATTCTCCCTATGCCCCCATGGTGTTGCTGCTGGTGATGCGGTTGGTCGGTTTTCTGCTATTTGATGCGGTTATCCGCCAGGTGTTTGTTGACCCCGTATCGAAGGGCAATGCGCGGTTGCTGTTTCTGGTGCTCTGCTGGCTCAACCCCTGGTTCCAGTATGAGAGTTTGCTCTACAACCCCTCCTATCTCTTCCTCTTCTCGGCCATGCACTGCTGGTCGGCCTGGCATATGCGCGATCGGGCCTCATTCTGGCACATGATTGTTCACCTGCTGGCTATCGGTATGGCAATGCAGTTGCACTACTCCTGGCCGCTGCTGGCTGTGATCTCCACCTACCTCTTCTGGCGCCGCATCCTCAAGGTGAGCTGGAGCGGGGTGGTGGTCGCTGCCCTGCTGATCGGTGCATCTCTGATCCCCTACGCCATGGAAGTGATGAGCAACAGCCATATCACCCAGAACGTCGATCCCGAAGCGCGTCAGCGCTATATCGGATGGGGGCTGGTGCATGTCTATCCGGTGCTGAAATCGGTGATCTACTGGCTGCGTTACGGCTCCTGGCTGTTTGCCAGCAAGCTGGTCAACGACACCCAGTTCATCTGGCTGGCGGGTCATGAATATTTGCAGATGACAGCAGTCTGGCTGTGGCGGGTGGTGATCTACGGGGTGGGCTCTGCCACCGTGTTGCTGGCGGCCAAGGCCAACTGGCAACTGTGGCGGGATCTCAAGCCGCGTCTGCTGCGCAGCGACCGTGCATCAGTGGACGGCACGAGCTGGCTCGGCCTCTATGCGCTGGCGGCCGTATTGGCTGTGCTGGTGAGTGCGGCGCTCTCGCCCATCATCTTTAACTATTGGCACCTGATGCTGATATTCCCCTATGCCCTGTTCCCGATCCTGCTGTTGCTGGTTAGCTGGAGCCGCAACCATCCTCAGTGGGTTGGCAAGGGGCTGCTGGCAGCCACCCTGTTCTGCACCGCTGTGAACCTGATTGCGGCGAGCGACAGCACCAAGTTCTCCTATCAGGCGGACTACAAGCAGCAGGTGCAGGAGTATTTGCAGGAGATGAAGCTGCAACCCAAGTAACTGGGTTGTGTGATCAGTCGAAGGGAGGCGTAATGCCTCCCTTTGCTTTTTCCGTAGCTCAATAAGCGGGTTGTGGTTGCCGGTTATCGCTGGTGGCGTAGCCGACCTGCTTTGGTGGCCATTGCACCAGCTGCAAGGGCATAGCCGGAATGCAATAATCTACAAGCTTTCAGCTTGTTTGCGGTGTATCTATAACCCATGAATACCACCGATTCCCTTATCCGCTACTGGCAATCCCCGCACCTGCCGGGGGTCGAGCTGTCACACTCCCACCACAGGGCGTTCAGCTATGGCCGCCATGTCCATCTCGACTACCATATCGGGCTGGTGCAGCGGGGTGGCCAGAAGTTTATCCACAAGGGGAACAGCCACCATCTGGTGCGCGGGGTGCTCTCTACCGTCAACCCGGACGAGGTGCACGACGGCCTCAGCCTGTTGCCGGAAGGGTATGAGGTGAGGGTCTTCGCCATCGATCCGCAGCAGCTGGCGCTCTGGCTGCCGGAGCAGCCGGAACCCTTCTTCGACAAGGGATTGCAGAGCCGCCCCGACCTCTATCTGGGCTTTGCCCAGCTGCACGGCTATCTCGACAACCCCAAGGCCGATGGCCTGCTGATCGAGAGCCAGCTGCTTGCCCTGCTGGGGGAACTGCTGCATCTGGCCCCCGAGGTACACCAGCTGGCGGATCCCCAGTTGCGATTCCTGCGCGACTACCTGATGGCGGCCCTCGACGAGCCCCACTCGCTGGAAGAGCTGGCGGGGCTGCTCGGGCTCGATCGCTTCGCCTTCCTGCGCCAATTCAAGAAGCGCAGCGGCATGACTCCCTACGCCTGGCTGAAACGGCTGCGGCTGGAGCAGGGCAAGCGGCTGCTGGCGAGCGGGATGGCGGTGAGCGAGGTGGCGCTGGCGGTCGGTTTCTTCGATCAGAGTCACTTCCACCACGGCTTTCGCCAGGCATTCGGTCTGACGCCCGCCGAATTTCGTGCCCAGATGCAATCTTTTACAAGCCGCGCCCCCCGCTGATCCGCCATGCTGGCTCTCCGTCGTTAAAGCGAGAGTTGTTATGCTGACCAGTCTGTTCGTTACCCTCGGCCTGATGCACCTGATTGCACTGGCCAGCCCCGGCCCCGATTTCGCCCTGATCCTGCGCACCAGCCTGCACCGGCCGACCGCCCTTGGCGCGGCGCTGGGCATCTCGCTGGCGATCATGGTGCACGCTACCCTGAGCCTGACCGGGATCAGCATGCTGATTGCCAGCCATCCGCTGCTGTTTATGGTGATTAAGTGCTGCGGCGCCCTCTATCTGGGCTGGTTGGGGTGGGGCGCCCTGATGGCAGCTCGGCAGCAGAGCAGTCCCGTGATGCAGAGCGCCGCCAACGAGCTGCGCGGCTGGGGCAGGGGAGTGCGCACTGGCCTTGCCACCAACCTGCTCAACCCCAAGGCGCTGGTGTTCTTTATCGGTCTGCTGGCCGCCATGGTGACGCCAGAGGTGGACGGAATGACCCGCAGCCTGCTGGTGGGAGAGCTCTTCATCATCTCCCTCTGCTGGTTCGGGCTGCTGGCGTGGAGCCTCTCCACCGAGCGTGCCCAGCGCCTGCTGCTGCGGGTGCAGCGGCCACTCAATCTGGTGACAGGCGTGCTGTTTGCGGTGGTCAGCCTCTCCATTCTGGTGAGCATGGGGGCCGAGCTGGTGGCCTGACGAGTCGGCGCATGGGCCTATACTCCAACAAGGTTTACCTGTCAGGAGTACCCGGCCATGCGTCTACTGCCTCTTTGCTGGCTGTTGGGGATGACCCCGGCGCTGGCGGCCCCGGTTCAGCTCAAGTTGCTGGAGTGGGGCTATCTGCCAGCGGGTTATGAACAACAGTTTGCCGACTACGCCAAAACCCATGGGGTGGAGGCGACGGTCAGCCGGATCGAGCCGCTGCTGACCGATTTCGACAGCGTCTACCGCGCCCTGCGCACCCGCAGCGCCGATGTGGTGCTGCCGACCAGCTACTTCTACAAGGCCCATCACCAGCCACTGTTCAAGCTGCTGCTCCCCATCGATTTCAGCCGCCTGCAGCACTACGGCGAGGTGAAGCACGCCCTCAAGAACACCGAGTATGACAAGCAGGGGGAGCGCAACTACTCGGTGCCCTTCTCCTACGCCATGTTCAGCCTCGCCTATGACAGCAAGCAGGTGCCGCAAGCGCCCACCAGTTGGCAGGTGCTCGCCAACAGCTCGCCGCCGGGCCAGTTTGCCGAGTTCTGCGACCAGTTCGAGCCGCTGCTCTTTTCGGTGCTGCTCTCGCTGGGCAAGTCGCCCGCCCTGTTTGCCAGCGGCGAGATGCTGGCCGACAAGACCTTGCAGCAAGAGGTGGAGCAGCAGCTCTCGCAGCGGCTGCAAGCCAGTCGCGGCTTCTGGTTCAATCAGGCCAACCGCTGCGAGGATCTGCGCCAGCAGACCTTTGCCACTACCTGGGGGCTGGAGCTGGTGGAGTGCAACAAGCAGAACGATCAGCAGTGGCGGATCGCCATGGTGCAGGAGGGGGCCATCTATGCCCTCGATGCGATCTCCATCGCCCGCCATGTCGGGGATGATCCCGCACGGCTCAAGGCCGCCTACCTGCTGGTGGATTTTCTGCTGAGCGCGCCGCTGCAACGCCAGATGCTGGTGGGCACGCCCACCATCTCGGCCAGCAATATGGCCTCCCGGCCGCCCCTCAGCCCACAGGAGCAGGCGGTGCTGCCGGATCGCCCGCTGCCGGAGTTTGACGAGCGGCTGCTGGTGCCCGCGTTGCCCGCCCATATCAAGAATCGCTACAAACGGATGGTGCAGCAGGCGATCGTCGCCAGCGGCAAAGAGGGGCTGGTCAAGCAGTGCCCCTGGGATCTCGATAACTGATGAATGAGCCTGCCGCTTCTCCGGCAGCAGGCAAGTTTGCGCAAGATGGTTGATGATCGGTCATCACCCGTTCCAGGGTATTCCCCCGTTCAACTCACGCCGCTCGCGGGCTCACATCGTTTGAAAAAACTGAGCGCTTACCGCAGCCCCATTTAGCCGGATTAAACAACCGAACCCTCGCCAGATTGCCGTTCGTACCTTGGCTGACCCTGTACAAAAGTGCCTCAATTGTGACAACTTGGATGTGAGCTGAACAATCCTGATCTGTCCCTTGTGGGAAGGTGGTGAATAGGTTATTTCTCTGTGACATTGGCGGCATCCGGCACGGGTTCTCCAGCCATGTGGTGCTAAATCCACAGCAAAAACAAACATTAAAATGCAGGAGCAAATATGAAAAAGGTCGTGATGGTTGCCGTGGCTGCGGCCCTGCTGGGTGGTTGCGCCGTCAAGAATCAGGTATCTCACAGCTTGCAGGCGATCCCGCTGACTGCCTTCCAGCAGAGCGAGAGCAACCCCAATCAGCGTGTCTACAAGGAGCCAGGCGTTGACCTGCGCCAATACAATGAGGTGCTGCTCGATCCGCTGCAGTTTATCCGGCAGGAGAACGGCCAGTGGTATCTGCTGACCGCCAATGAACAGAACCAGATTGGCCGCTACTACCACGACAAGTTCCAGAGCGAGCTGATCAAGCAGGGCGTCAAGATCGCCACCGCCCCCGGCCCGAAAGTGATGCGGATCCAGGCCGCCGTCACCAACTTCGACCTGACCCGCCCCGACCCCAAGCTGCGTGACCTGCTGCCGGCCAAGATCGCCATCAATGTCACCCGCGAAGTGATCGGCAAGGAGCCCTATCTGCTCAAGGTGGGCAGCATGGCCCAGCTGCTCGACTCCCGGAGCGGCAAGCTGCTGGTGCGGGTGATGGATGCCCGTGAGAGCTCGGATACTACCCACAAGGATGAGCCCATCACCGCCGAGGAGATGGAGAAGATGATCGACCAGTGGGCGGCCAGCCGCGCCAAACAGCTGGCGGATAATCTGGGGCGCTGATCGATTGGTGCGTCCAAGCGGGGCGCAGCGGGAGCCTTTTGGGCTGCAATAATGGCAAGATGTTGATAAGGTGGTCATTTTGCAGGCAGGAGAAAATGATATGAAACGCGTGTTGTTACCCATCCTTGTTGCTGGCCTGTTGAGTGCCTGCAGCACCTCGTCACCCACGCCGGAGTGTGCACCGATGGCGGGTGGCTGGCAGAGTCAGCCGTTGCCCAATGCTGAAGGAGAGGCTGCGCTGGCCAGCGTGCTGGCTCGCATGAACACGGCCGCCAAACTGCAGAGCATCCGCGAGGTGCGCAGCCAGGTGGTCTCCGGGGTCAACTACGACATCGAGTTCCAGCTCGACAACGGAGAGGTGTGGAACACCCGTGTCTATCGGGATCTTGCCGGCAACTACCAGATGACCCGCACGGCTGCACAGGGCGAGCTTCCTCCCTTGCCTTGCGTCAAGGCCAAGTAATTCCTGCTTGTTGAGCCCCTCGTCAGAGGGGCTCATCTGACCAGAAAATTTCTGCTTTTCTCCCCGCATTCTGACAGTCAGGATGACCCTTCCCGTGACTGCATCCTCATGGAAAAGGAACCGCTATGAATCGCCACCCCTGCATCAAACACTGGAGCGAGCTGCAAGAGCAGACGCCGCGCTACTACTCCGGCAGTCAGGAGCCCCTTTCTCGCGGCTGTGCCCTCGGCAAACACTTCGGCTTTAGCCGCATCGGCATTCACCACGAGATTGTCGAGCCCGGCCATCGCACCAGCTGGCCCCATGCCGAAAAGACCGAAGACGAGTTTGTTCACGTGCTGGAAGGGACGCCGGATGTCTGGCTCGATGGCGTGCTCTATCGGCTGCAACCGGGCGACTCGGTCGGCTTCAAGGCCGGTGACGGGCTGGCCCACGCCTTTATCAACAACACCGAAGAGACTGTCCGGCTGCTCTGCATCGGCGATACCGATCGGGAGGACAACCGCATCCACTACGCCGTGCATCCCGAGCGCAATATCACCCTTGGCAAGCTGCACTGGGATGACGTGCCCGAGCGCGAGCTGGGTGATCACGATGGCCTGCCCGACAAGCTGCGCGAGAACAATGGCCCCTTCTAGGGCGCAGCCTTTCTGCGCACCAGCCCAGCACCACCCGATATAAAAAAGCCTGCCGCATGGCAGGCTTTTGCTATCTGTTCGCCCCGAGTGGGCAGCGCTTATTGCAGGTTGAGCCCGCCCAGATAGTCGCGCTTGCCGAGATCGACCCCGGCGCGGCGCAGCAGGGCGTAGGCCATGGTGAGGTGGAAGTAGAAGTTGGGAATGCCGTACTCATGGACGCAGGTATGGCCATCCATCCCCTTGCCGCCCGCCCAGTGGGGCACGTAGCGACCGCTGGCATACTGGCTGTAGTCCGCGTCCAGCTTGCCTTGCAGATAGCTGATGGTCTTGCCGATATGGGCGCGCAGATCGGCGATGGTTTTGGGATCATCGCCCATGGCCGGCAGTTCGCTGTGGCTGGCGGTGGCGACCACGGCGCGGGCCGAATCGCAGCAGATCAGCACCTGCTTGGACAGCGGCAGCATATCGACGATCAGCCGATCGCCGAAGAAGTTGTCCACGTTGAATTGCTTCGCCGCGGCGTGGGCCTCGGCCTTGGCCAGACAGTGATCCAGATTGGTCAGCATCTTGATGAACTGGGCGGTGATATCGCGATTCATGAGCACTCTCCATCTTGTTGAAACAGCGGCCCGCGTGCGCGGCCACAGTGAATGAGACTGGCTAATCGGCCACCAATATACCCCAACCGCTGCCGGGTTCGAGCCCGCTACGACGAAAAGGGCAGGGCAGCGCTACTTCGCGCGACAGCCGCTGGCCAAGGGGCCATGATCGCTTTCTGAACCTGTGAGTCCCATATCGCCCCCTTTTTTGATCTGTGACATAAATCACCTTTTTTCAGAAGCGTAGGCTGAATGCCGTTGTCCTGGACAGACGCCTGCGCATCCGCCAGGACACAAGAAAAGGAGAATGAAATGAAGATCTATGACCGTAACCGCAATGTGCTGAACCTGGGTCAGCGCGTCATGATTGCCGCCACTGGCGCAGTCGACTTTCTGAAAGAGGCCCACACCGACAATATGACCCCCTATCAGGCGGAGCATGAGAAGTGCGTGCTGCTGGCAAACTCCGGTGAGCGCTACGCCCCCATCGAGTTGATTAGACTAGGCTGATCCCTTTCCCTGTCACCCTACTCTTTACAATTCACCCGGCCGCCGCGTCCCATCTGGCGGCCGGGTTTCTGATTTCCCCTCTCTGCTTTACCCACCCATCAATTACATCGCCTCAAGCTGCATTGAGTCATCGTGTAGGTTCGATTAGCGAAGCGTAATCGGACGATCGCGTAATCGAACAATCGTGTAATGGAACATCCGTACCATCACGGCCCGCAAGCAGATCGAAGTGAGGCAAGGCTATGCTTGGCTTTTCAGTCTCAACGAGGGGAAAGGGATGGCCAATTGGCGGCGGGCATGGTGGCCCGGAGGAACCTGGTTCTTTACCGTCAACCTGCTGGAGCGGCGCAACAACCGGTTGCTGGTGGAGCAGATCGACCTGCTGCGCCGCAGCGTTGCCAAGGTGCAACAGGCTCACCCCTTCGCCATTCACGCATGGGTGGTGTTGCCCGACCATCTCCACTGCATTCTCTCTTTGCCGGAGGGGGACACCGATTTCCCCCTGCGGTGGCGGTTGATCAAAAGCCACTTTTCCCGTGCCTTGCCGCTGAACGAGCGGCGCAGCCAGACCCGGTTACGTCACGGGGAGCGGGGCATCTGGCAGCGCCATTATTGGGAGCACCTGATCCGGGATGAGCAGGATTACCGCCGCCATATGGATTACGTCCATATCAACCCGCTCAAACATGGTCATGTCACGCGGGTGGCCGATTGGCCGTATTCCACCTTCCATCGTTATGTGGCGAGCGGCGTCTATCCATCGGATTGGTGTGGGTCGGTGGATGGGGCGTTGGGGGGATTGGAGTAAACCCCTAACAGGATTGTTCCGTTGTAAGCGACCGATTACGCGAACGTCTTACGCGATCGTCCGATTACGCTTCGCTAATCGAACCTACAGCTTTTTATTAAGTCGATGACCCATTGACCTATTCGACTCAGATGGGGCAATATATCATAAATTTAAATTATGAAAGGTTATATATATGGACGCCTACAATAATGATAGTTACACCGACGCTGAAGATGAAAGCTACCCAATAAATGAATTTCAACTTACAACAACACCTAATGACTTTAATATACTAACCATTATTTCATTTATAAAGTCAAAGGTATTCAAAATCCCTGCGTTTCAACGGCATTATGTATGGGATATCAAGAGGGCATCCAAGCTAATAGAGTCACTGCTAATTGGATTACCTATACCACAAGTCTTCCTCTATGAAAGTGGTAGAAATGAATTTTTAGTGATTGATGGGCAGCAAAGACTAATGTCACTTTATTATTTTGTAAGTGGTCGCTTCCCTAAAAAAGAAAAACGTTCTGAATTGAGAGATATATTTGATGCTCATGGCTATATTCCTGAAGAGATAATGGCGGATGATGAGTTTTTCCAAAAGTTCAATTTAAAATTAGATGGCGTATTTGAAGGGCAGGAAAATAGATTTCATGGAAAAAACTATGAAACGTTAGGCGACTATCAAATGACGCTTAATCTTGCAACCATAAGAAATATGGTGATAAAGCCAGTTGCTGGTGATGATGAAGATGGTGCCATGTTCGAGATCTTTAACCGTTTGAACAGTGGTGGTGTTAACTTGGCGCCACAAGAGATTAGAATGAGCCTATATCAATCACCATTTATTATTTCGCTATTGGAGCTAAATAAGAATGCAAGATGGAGAGCTCTCTTGGGGAAACCGCAGGAAGATCTGCGTCTAAGTGATGTTGAGGCTATTTTAAGAACTGTTGCGATGCTAGTTAACTCTGAGAGTTATAAAAGATCAATATCAGGTTTTCTTAATAGTTTTTCTAATCAGGCTAAGAAATTCACACCAGAAACCATTAAGCTCATTGGTGATTTGTGGGGGGCATTCATGGATGCATGTGAAGACCTTGAAGATAGCGATTTCGTTGCAGGATCTCATCGTTTAAGCATCACTCTCTTTGAATCTGCATTTTATGCTTCCTGTATAGATTCTTATATGGCGGAGACAGTAGCTGTAAATAAAATAACGAAGCGTTATATTTGGGACCTACGCAATGATGCTGACTTTATGCGTTACAGCACAGGGAAAACAACACGGAAAGAGTCTGTTCTTAAACGCTTAGAACGTGCTAAAGAAATATATAATAGGCATTACCAATGAATGATGGATTTACGGCTATAGAATCAATGTATGAGGATTACATTGATAACTATAACTTCCTTCTTGGGCAAGGGATGATTAGCTTTGCGACAGAGTATAAATCCCAATTTTCAAAAATAATGGTTCTATCGGCAGCTAGTTTTTTTGAAGCGCGGGTAGTTGAAGAAATAAAAACAAACCTAAATCCAAGTAATTGTGAGCTAACAAAAGAATTTATTTCTAGGAAGGCACTTACAAGACAATATCACACATTGTTTAATTGGGATTCAAGTAACGCAAATCAGTTTTTCTCATTGATGGGGGATGGATTTAAATCGTATATGGCAACCAAAGTTAGGGAGTCAGATGAGTTGTCGTTAGCCATTTCTGACTTCATATCAATTGGACGTCTTAGAAATAAGCTTGCACATGAGAACTATGCCTTATTTCAAGTGAGTGATACAGCAGAGGAAATTTATAACAAATTTATAAATGCCAACAACAACTTTATTAATAGGTTGCCTGCTCTTATTGTAGAATATAGGGAAGGTCAGCAGACGATTACTTAATTGACCCTATATTCTATTGTAATGTTTGAAATAACCAACCCGGCCTAAGTCGGGTTGGTTATTTTAAAAAGCGGAAGAAATCAAAGTGCTTCCAATCTGGCATACGCCGTCACCAGCCACTTGGCGCCGACGTCGTCGAACTGGATCTGCACCCGGCTCTGCTGGCCGACCCCTTCGAAGTTGAGTACCACCCCTTCGCCGAATTTTGGATGGAGCACCCGCTGGCCGAGCTTGATGCCGCTGGCGTCGAAGCTCTGCTGCACCTCGTTCTGGCTAAAGCGGCCGTACTGGGTGGGGCGGCTGACCTGAGTGCGCAGCCGGATCTCTTCCAGACACTCGGCGGGCATTTCGCGGATAAAGCGGCTCGGCTTGTGGAACATCTCGCGGCCGTAGATGCGGCGGCTCTCGGCATAACAGATGTAGAGCTTCTCCATGGCGCGGGTCATGCCGACGTAACAGAGGCGGCGCTCCTCTTCCAGCCGGCCCGACTCCTCGGTGGATTGCTGGCTGGGGAACATCCCTTCCTCGACGCCGACCAGCAGCACCAGCGGGAACTCCAGTCCCTTGGCGCTGTGCAATGTCATCAGCTGCACCGCATCGGCATATTCATCCGCCTGATTCTCGCCGGATTCCAGCGCCGCGTGGGCGAGGAAGGCGGAGAGATCGCTCATATCCTCCAGCTCGTCCGGGCGCTGGTACTGGCGGCAGGCGGTGACCAGTTCATCCAGGTTCTCTACCCGTGCCTGGGATTTCTCGCCCTTTTCCGCCAGATACATCGCCTTGAGGCCGGAGTTCTGGATGGCGATATCTGCCTGCTGGTGCAGCGGCAGCATGGCGACCTGCTCCTCCAGCGCGTCGATGAGATCGACAAAGCCGCGCACCGCATTGCCGGCGCGACCGGTCAGCACCTTGTCGTTGAGCAGCGCCTTGGCCGATTGCCACAGGTTGAGCCCCTGATCGCGGGCGTTGCCGCGCAGGATCTCGAGGGTGCGATCGCCGATGCCGCGGGTCGGGGTGTTGACCACCCGCTCGAAGCTGGCGTCGTCGCCGCGGTTGTTGATAAGCCGCAGGTAGGCCATGGCGTCTTTAATTTCCTGCCGTTCGAAGAAGCGTAGGCCGCCGTAGATGCGATAGGGCATGGCGTCCTGCATCAGCGCCTCTTCCAGCACCCGTGACTGGGCGTTGGAGCGATAGAGGATGGCGCAGTCGGCCAGGAGGCCGCCCTTTTCCTTCCAATCCTTGAGACGACCGACCACGAAGCGCGCTTCGTCCACCTCGTTAAAGGCGGCATACAGCGAAATCGGCTCGCCCTCGGCCCCTTCGGTCCACAGCTCCTTGCCAAGGCGCTCGGCGTTGTTGGCGATGACGCTGTTGGCGGCTTTGAGGATATTGGCGGTGGAGCGGTAGTTCTGTTCGAGGCGGATGGTCTCGGCCCCCTGATAGTCGGTCAGGAAGCGCTGGATGTTCTCGATCTTGGCGCCGCGCCAGCCGTAGATGGACTGGTCATCGTCGCCGACGATCATCACCTTGCCGCTGTTGCCCGCCAGCATCCGCAGCCAGGCGTACTGGATGCCGTTGGTATCCTGAAACTCGTCCACCAGGATGTTCTGGAAGCGGTCGCGGTAGTGCTCGAGGATGTGGGGTTTGTTGAGCCACAGCTCGTGGGCGCGCAGCAAGAGTTCAGCGAAGTCCACCAGACCGGAGCGATCGCAGGTCTCCTGATAGGTCTTGTAGATCTGCTGATAGGTGCGGGTGACGGGGTCGCCGTAGAGATCGATGTCGCCGGGGCGCAAGCCTTCATCTTTCTTGCCGTTGATGTAGCCCATCACGGCGCGCGGGGCCCAGTGCTTCTCGTCGAGGTTGAGCGCCTTGAGCACCCGGCGAATGAGACGGTACTGGTCGTCGGAGTCGAGGATCTGGAAATCCTGCGGCAAGCCCGCATCCAGATGGTGGGCCCGCAGCAGGCGGTGGGCGATACCGTGGAAGGTGCCGATCCACATGCCGCGCACGCCGTCGCCGATCACTTTTTCGACCCGGCCGCGCATCTCGGCCGCCGCCTTGTTGGTAAAGGTGACCGCGATGATGGAGAAGGGTGAACAGCGTTCCACCTGCATCAGCCAGGCGATACGGTGCACCAGCACCCGGGTCTTGCCCGAGCCGGCACCGGCCAGCACCAGCAGGTTGCTGCGGGGTGCCGCAACGGCATCTCTTTGTTTGTCGTTGAGCCCGTCGAGCAGGGTTGAAACGTCCATCACCACTCCTGTTTATTTATACAGGCGGGGATTATACGGCCATCCCCCCTGCCAGACCAAATCCAAACTCGGGGGGAGGGGCGAGATGGGGACTTGCAGGGGCGCCGATGCGGCCAATTTTGGCTAGCACAGAAAGAAGAGGGGGCTGAGGTTCCCAGCTGTAGCCAACTCTTGCTCGCGCGGTTTGTGGGGATTTTGCGAGCCGGATCACGGGCTTGCCGGGGGGCTGGATGAATAACAGGGGAAAACGGTTTACAGTAACTTGCTGAACAATAAGAGAAATGTCGTTTGGGTCTTTTGGTTGTTAGCATAAAAAACTGAAAAGTAGCTAAAAAACAACTGCTTATAAGGTTATTTGCTTAGAATTCAAACCGTTAACGCAAACGTTTTTCCCTTATCATTTGCTTGACCCGCATCGGGGCTGACTTAGAGTAAGCCTGCGTGCTAGATAGCCTGCTCTGACAGGCAAGCAAGTTCCCTCACTTAATAACAATCAAGGATACGATCGTGACTAAAGTGCTCAAGCTGGCCACTGTGGCCTCCCTCACTCTCGCTGCTCTCTCTGCTCAGGCTGCTTCCGAGCCAGCCGTCATTTATGACACCGCGGGCAAGTATGACAAATCATTCAACGAAGCCGTGTTCCGTAACGGCGTCGAGCTCTACAACAAGGACAAGGGCGTCAAGGTCAAAGAGTTTGAACCCCAGAACGAAGCCCAGCGCGAGCAGGGTCTGCGTCGTCTGGCCAGCCGTGGCAACGGCCCGATCGTGGCGGTCGGTTTCAACATGGGCTCTGCCGTCGAGAAAGTAGCGACCGAATTCCCGAAAACCCAGTTCACCATCATCGACATGGTGGTCGACAAGCCGAACGTCCAGTCCGTCATCTTCAAGGAGCATGAAGGTTCCTTCCTGGTGGGCGCGCTGGCTGCCATCGCTTCCAAGAGCGGCAAGGTCGGCTTCGTGGGCGGCATGGATATCCCGCTGATCCGCAAATTCCAGTGCGGCTACGAGCAGGGTGCCAAGTTCGTCAATCCGAAGATCGAAGTGTTCCAGAACATGGCGGGCTCTACCCCGGCCGCGTTTGCTGACCCGGCCAAAGGTGCCGAGCTGGCCAAGTCCCAGTTCGCCAAAGGTGCTGACGTGGTTTACGCCGCAGCTGGCGGTACCGGTATCGGTGTCTATCAGGCAGCCAAGGACAGCGGCAAGTTCGCCATCGGGGTGGACTCCAACCAGAACCACCTGCAACCGGGCACCATGCTGACCTCCATGGTCAAGTCTGTGGGTCTGGCCGCTTACCAGACCTGGGATGACGCTGCCAAAGGCGAGTGGAAGCCGGGTATCAAGAACCTAGGTCTGGCCGAAGGCGGTGTGGATTGGGCGCTCGACAAGGACAACGAGAAGCTGATCACCCCGGAAATGAAAGCCAAGGTGGATGCCATCAAGGCCGAAATCATCGCTGGCAAGGTCAAGGTTCATGACTACATGAGCGATAACACCTGCAAATACTAATTAGATAGTTGCTACGACTCTCAACGCACCACCGGCCCGCACGGGCCGGTTTTTAGTCTTATTTCATGAAACGCAGGGCTGCATCATGGACCAGACAGATCGCTATGCCATCGAATTAAGAGGTATCGATAAGCGGTTCGGCGAAGTGTACGCCAACAAGCTGATCGACCTTAAGGTTCGCAAAGGCAGTATCCACGGCATTGTCGGCGAAAATGGCGCCGGTAAGTCCACCCTGATGAGCATCATTTATGGTTTCTACCATGCCGACAAAGGCGAGATGCTGATCGACGGGAATCCTTTCAAACCCCACGGCTCACAAGATGCGATTGCCGCAGGCGTGGGCATGGTTCACCAGCACTTCATGCTGGTCAATAACTTCACCGTATTGGAAAACGTCATCCTCGGCGCTGAGAACGGCTGGCACCTTCAGCAGAGCGTGGCGTCAGCCGAAAAGCTGCTGGGCGAACTGGCGCGGGATTATGGCCTCGACGTGCCGCTGCACGAGAAGGTCGAAGATCTGCCGGTTGGCTTGCAACAGCGGGTCGAAATTCTCAAGGCGCTCTATCGCGGCGCCCGCATCCTGATCCTCGACGAGCCGACCGGGGTACTGACCCCGCAAGAGGCGGATCACCTGTTCGAGGTGCTGAAAAAGCTGCGGGATCAGGGGGCGACCATCATCCTCATCACCCACAAGCTGCGGGAGATCCTGGCCATTACCGATCAGGTCTCCATCATGCGCCGTGGCGAGATGGTGGCACACGTCGCCACCAAGGATACCGACAAGGAGCAGCTGGCCGAACTGATGGTGGGCCGCAAGGTGCGCCTCAAGGTCGACAAGGGGCCAACCCAACCCGGTGAAGCCAAGCTGAAGATCGAAGGGCTCAGCTATTTCGATGCCAGCAAAGTGGAGCGGGTCAAATCGGTCAGCTTCGAGGTGCGGGCCGGTGAAGTGGTCGGCATCGCCGGGGTCTCCGGCAACGGCCAGTCCGAACTGCTCAGCCTGCTTGGCGGCATTCTCAAGCCGAGCAAGGGGGGCTTCACCATCAGCAGCCGCAGCGGTGTGCACAAAGTGAGCGCGGAGCACCCGGCCGATCCCGAACTGGTGCGCAACTACGGCCTCGGCCATGTGCCGGAAGACAGGCACAAGATGGGGCTGATCAACCGCTTCGAGGCGAAAGAGGCCTTTATCCTCGGTTATCACCGCCGTCCGCAATACAACAAGGGGTGGCTGCAGAACAAGGAGGCGATCCAGCAGGATTGTCAGGCCAAGATGGAGAAGTGGGACGTGCGCCCGCCCCATCCCGATCACAAGACCGCCAACTTCTCCGGTGGCAACCAGCAGAAGCTGGTGATCGCCCGTGAAGTGGAGCAGGACCCGGATGTGCTGTTGATCGGCCAGCCGACCCGCGGGGTCGACATCGGCGCCATCGAGTATATCCACCAGCAGATCATCGCCATGCGCGACAAGGGCAAGGCGGTGCTGCTGGTCTCGGTGGAGCTGGACGAGATCATGAGCCTCGCAGACCGCATTCTGGTCATTGCCGACGGTCGCATCGTCGGCGAGCTGGATGCCGCCAAAGCGGACGAGCGCACTATCGGCCTGATGATGGCGAATATAGTGCCGGATGAAGTTGCCAAGGAGGCCCACTGATGAGCCAAGTACGTATTCCTGCCTGGGTCTCCGTAGGCGTCTTGTCTGCGGTCAACATCCTGCTGGCCTTCCTGGTGTCGGCCATTCTGTTCTACTACCTCGACATCAACCCGGTCGATGCCGCCAAGATCATGTGGTACGGCGCGTTCGGTACCGGTGAAGGGGTCGGCTTCACCCTCTACTACGCAACCGGCTTTATCTTTACCGGTCTGTCGGTGGCGGTCGCCTTCCACGCCGGTCTGTTCAATATCGGTGGTGAAGGTCAGGCCTATATCGGCGGGCTCGGTGTCGGTCTGGTCTGTCTGATGCTCGGCGATGTGCTGCCGTTTGCCCTGCTGTTGCCGCTCTCCATCATTGCCGGCGGTCTGTTTGGTGCGGCCTGGGCCTTTATTCCGGCCTGGCTGCAAGCCAAGCGCGGCAGCCATATCGTGATCACCACCATCATGTTCAACTTCATCGCCGCCTCGCTGATGGCCTATCTGCTGGTGGAGGTGTTCAAGCCGCCCGGCTCGATGGCGACCGAGAGCAAGGTGTTTGCCGAAGCAAGCTGGCTGCCCAAGATGAGCGGGCTGGCGAACCTGTTCGGGATGGAGATCCCCAATAGCCCGCTCAACATCAGCTTCTTCTGGGCGCTGATCTGTGCGGCGCTGGTGTGGGTCTTTATCTGGCACACCCGCTGGGGTTACGAGATCCGCTCGGTCGGCGCCAGCCAAAGCGCCTCCGCCTACGCCGGTATCTCCTATCCCAAGGTGGTGATCCTGGCCATGGTCATCTCCGGCATGCTGTCGGGCTTCTTTGCCCTCAACGTGCTGCAGGGTGAGCTGCACCAAATCAAGCTCAACTTTGTGGAAGGGTTCGGCTTCACCGGTATCGCGGTGGCGCTGATGGGGCGCAACCATCCGGTCGGCGTCATCATCGCCAGCCTGCTGTTCGGTTTCCTCTATCAGGGGGGCGCCGAGCTCAGCTTCGAGTTCGGTGTCGACCGCAACATCGTGGTGGTGTTGCAGGGTCTGGTGATCCTGTTCTGTGGCGCCCTTGAGCACATGATGCGTCCACGCATCGAGCAGCTCTATCTGGCGTTTGCCAACCGCTCAGCCGCGCAAGCTAAAGGAGTCTGATCATGTTTGAAATTCTGATCCTGATGCTGGATGCGACCATTCGTACCGCGCCGCCCCTCATTCTCGCCGCCATGGCCGGCATGTTTTGCGAGCGCTCCGGGGTGGTCAATATCGCGCTGGAAGGCAAACTGCTGGCAGCAGCGTTCGCCAGTGGTGCGGCTGCGGCGGTCTCCGGTTCTGCCTGGGTAGGTCTGGGTGCCGGGGTGGGTGTCTCCATCCTGTTTGCCCTGATGCACGGCTTTGCCACCATCACCCACCGCGGTGATCAGGTGGTGAGCGGTATGGCCATCAACATTCTGGCGGCCGGTCTGACCGTAACCCTGGGCCGTTACTGGTTCGATCAGGGTGGCCAGACCCCGGCGCTCTCCGGTGATGCCCGTTTCGCCCCCATCGATCTGCCCTATGCCAAGGAGTTGTGGGATGTGCCGGTGATCGGCCAGCTCTACAGCGAGCTGTTGAGCGGCCACTCCCTGCTGGAGTACGTGGCCTTCGCCTGCGTACCGCTGGCCTGGTGGGTGATGTTCCGTACCCGCTTCGGTCTGCGTCTGCGGGCGGTGGGTGAGGCGCCCGCTGCGGTCGATACCGCCGGTATCTCTGTGGTGCGGATGCGCTACACCGCGCTCCTCATCGGCGGCCTGCTGGCCGGTATCGGTGGCACCTATCTGGCGGTCGCCCAGACGGCCCAGTTCATCCCCAACATGAGTGCGGGCAAGGGCTTTATGGCGCTGGCGGCGCTGGTGTTCGGCAAGTGGCGCCCCTGGAATGCCATGGCTGCCTGTCTGCTGTTCGGTTTTCTCGATGCGGTCGCCATCCGCCTGCAAGGGGTCAGCATCGGTGGCTTCGCCATTCCGGTGCAGGCCATCGAGGCACTGCCCTACATCCTGACCGTGTTCCTGCTGGCCGGTTTTATCGGCCGTGCGGTGGCACCCAAGGCGCTTGGTACACCTTATGTGAAGGAGCGGGAGTAGCGCCCTCTATCGCGATACTCCCACCCACGCAAATAACTGCAGGCCCACTTCGGTGGGCCTGTTTTTTTATGGGCGGTATGGGGCAGACCAACCGGGATCTGGATGGTGTGATAGAGGGAGGCGATGGCGTGAAGGGATAAAGGGGCTGCGTGAACTGCCGCAGGTAGCGGCTGGCGTACAAGAGCTGACCCTCTGCCTGCACCATCAAAAACCCCCTCGTATCAGGAGGGGGTTGCACTGGTTATTGCTGGGTCAGCGGTGTGGCTCAGGGGGCCAGCACCAGCTTGTAGACGCCAAAACCGGGGTGTTTGGCATCGGTGGGTGGCAGGGTCTCCACATAGTTCAGCTTGCCGCCGGTCAGGGCTTGAGCCTCGCTGCGTGGCGAGCTGTAGATGCGCAGATCCAGATTGGCGGGCAGGGGGGCCAGCTGCCAGTTGTTGTCTGCCGGGGGCTCGAAACCGGCCGGATTCTTCTCTGCCAGATCCTTGAGGTATTCGGAGAGCACTTCGCGGGTTTCGAACTGATCTTCATGGACGATCACCTTGGTGTTGATGCCCGGGAAGTTGCCACCACCGCTGGCGCGGTAGTTGTTGGTCACCACGTAGAACATCTGGGTCGGGTCGATCGCCTTGCCCTGATAGGTGAGGTTGGTGATGCGATAGCTGTCGCTCACCTTGTTGCCATCCACATCGTAACGGGCGGGTTTGGTCACATCGACCTGATAGTTCACACCGTCGATCACATCGAAGTTGTAGGTGCGGTACTTCTCGTTCACCAGCCACTGGGTGGCGGTGCTGGCGGCATCGATCTTGTTGAACTGGACAGCACTCTTCTCCAGCCACTCCTGTACGGTCGCGCCATTGATGGCGACCACCTGCAGGGTATTGGGGTAGACATAGAGGTCGGCCACGTTGCGCAGGGAGATATCGCCAGCCGGTACATAGGTGAAGTCGGTCGGGCCGTTGCGACCGCCGCGGAATGGCGCGGCGGCGGAGAGGATGGGCCATTTCTCCTTGAGCTGACCATCCTGTTGCAGTTTCTTGGCGTGCCACAGCTGGGCGTCGCTGACGATCTGGATGGAGGGGTCATCCTGTACCAGTGCGAAGAAGCTGTGGATTGGCTTGGTGATCTTGCTGAGGGGCTCGTCCAGCCACTGGTTGGCCTGCTCGTGCTCGGCAATGACCTGATCGACTACCGCCTGATCTTCGGTGCTGCTGGCGCTGCTGTCGATCTTGCGCAGCTGGGACTGGCTGGAGGCCACTTCCCAGCGACCCTCTTTCCAGGTCATGTGCAGGTCGATGATGCCGAGGTGGTTGCCCCAGACGCCCGGCATCACGGTCGGTACGCCCGCCAGAGTGCCTTTCTCGTTGTCCACATCGGTCATGTTGGGGTAATCGCCCGGGAAGGTGCGGTGGGCGTGGCCCAGCAGCAGGGCATCGACCCCCTTCACCTTGGCCAGCGGCAGGGCGGCGTTCTCCATCATGGGTTCGCGCGGGTCACCTATGATGCCGGTATGGGCCACGACTACGACGATGTCTGCGCCCTTGGCGCGGATTTCGGGTACATAGTGCTCGGCGGTTTCGACCATATCGGCCACCACCACCTTGCCTTCCAGATTGCGCTTGTCCCACTGGGTGATCTGGGGCGGAGTCAGGCCCAGCACCCCGACCTTGATGGTCTGGGTATTGCCGTTAGCATCCTTCACCTGACGATCCAGCACCACATAGGGTTTGAACTTCTGCTTGCTCCAGTCGATGGTGCCCTTGCCATCACGGCTGAAGGCATCGGCCTGGAAGACGTTGGCGTTGATGTAGGGGTAGTTGGCCCCTTTCAGGGTCTCCGAGAGGAAGTCGAGACCGAAGTTGAACTCGTGGTTGCCCAGGTTGCCGACATCATAGCTCATGGTGTTGAGCGCCTTGATGGCGGGGTGGGTCTGCTTGCTCAGCCACTGCTGTTTGACCTGCTGGTCGTGGATATAGTCGGCCAGCGGGGTACCCTGGATCAGGTCGCCGTTGTCGATCAGCAAGTTGTTGGCGTTCTCTTCGCGTGCCTTGCGGATCAGCACAGCGGTGCGGGCGAAGCCCAGCGAGGCATCCGGCTTGTTCTGGTAGTAGTCGTAGCTCAGCAGGTTGGAGTGGATATCAGAGGTTTCGATCAGCCGCAGGGTGAGATCACCGGGGGCCTGAGAGTTGTTGTCGTCACAGCCGGACAGCAAAAAGATAACTGCCACCGCGCTCAGTTTGAGGGTGGTTTTCATTGTTGGATTCTCTTGTTATGGGTATGCCAGCGTGGTGCATTCTATCGACAGCAAAAGAATCCTATTGTGAGCAGGCTGGCAATTCGGGCTAATTACCCTCCTGTTAATAGAGTTATGGCTCTGATTTTCATCTGTTTTTTTGTCTTTATTCAGGGCCGCTACTTTCGCTGCTTTTCCGCCGTGAGTCACCCTGTCGTCACCGCAGTGCGGTCGGGGCAAGCTGCGCGGCCTGCCGCTCCTGCGAGGCTGTAATGGTTGGTTACAGATCTCCATTCGACTGATTGATGACCTTTCCCTTAAATTCAGCGGCGATTGATTGCATCTAAAAAATTACAAAGCGACAGCAAGGAATAAAAACTCATGAAAATGCACAACAAAGCGCTGCTGGCCATCGCCTGCGCTGCGGCCCTGTCTGCCTGTGACAGCGAAAAAGCTGCCAACAGCATTGCCAAGCGGGTGCCACTGGCCCTGCCGGAGGCGGGTCTTTACCAAGCGAATCTGATGAGCCGCGACGGCGACAAGGCGACGCCGCGCATGATCAAGGATCTGGATGGTCTGGCGCTGGTCTACCCGAAGGGTGAAACCGTGCAGTACTGGGGTGTCTGGGTGGATCATCAGGTGGGCAAGGTCGAGACCAACAGCCAGTGGCTGGGTCAGGCTGACCAGAAAGCCGACAAAGACGGGATCTACCCGGTGCAGTTGATCCGCAACAGCGAACGGCTCGGCACCAGCACGGCGCTCAGCTCGGCGACCAACGACCACAACCTCATCACCTTCCAGGATCAGCCGGTCATCGATCTGCAGGGCAAGGAGATCAAGCGCTGGGTTTTTGATTTCACCCGAACCGGCACCAAGTTCTCCGACAACTCCCCCATCTATTCCGGTTTCAGCGGTCATGTGGCGGTGACGGCCCTGACCACCAAAGCGGTGACCACGGCCAGCTGGAGCGCCACGGGCAGCGATGGCTTCAGCAGCGACATGGTGGGCAAGGTGGATACCACCAACAACGGCGGCAAGCTGACGGTGGCGATCGAGTTCCCGGCGGCAGGTTGTACGCTGGTGGGCGAGGGGAGTGCCACTGCCGGGTTGAGCAAGCTGACCATGACCGGGTTTGGCAAGTGCACCTTCAAGCAATCCGCTGCCGCCACGCCGATCGAAAACCTCTGGAATGCTGCTCTGGCCCGGGCGATGGATAACCGCGTCGCCTATGTCACCACCTATACCGCGGATGCCAAAAAAGAGGCGCTGGTCATCGGCTTCCCCGACACCAATGGCCTGCTGATCACCGCTGACAAGCGATAAGCAGCCCAACGGCAGGGGCGGGCAAACGCGCCTGAAACAACAAGGGAGCCAGTGGCTCCCTTGTTGTTTTCAACGCACGGTTTACAGCAGGAACAGGGTCGCCAGCCCGAGGAAGATAAAGAAGCCGCCGGTATCGGTGATGGCGGTAATCATCACGCTGGCACCGACTGCCGGGTCGCGGCCGAGGCGGGTCATGGTCATGGGGATAATCACCCCCATCAGGGCCGCTACCAGCAGGTTGAGCATCATGGCCAGGGTCATCACGGCGCCGAGCGCCGCATCCTGATAGAGCAGGTAGGTGGCAATGCCCATGGTGCCGCCCCACACCAGCCCGTTGATAAAGGCGACGCCGAGTTCCCGCAGCAGCAGGAAGGAGAGGTTGCCCGCCTGAATGTGCTGCAGTGCCAGCGCCCGCACTATCATGGTGATGGTCTGGTTGCCGGTGTTGCCGCCGATCCCGGCGACGATGGGCATCAGCGCCGCCAGTGCTACCAGCTGCGAGATGGTGTGCTCGAACAGGCCGATCACCCGCGAGGCGACAAAGGCGGTGCAGAGGTTGATGGCAAGCCAGGCCCAGCGGGTCTTGACCGCCTTGGAGACGGGCGCGAATACGTCTTCATCCTCGCTGATACCCCCCATCCGGCGCAGGTCGGTGTCACTCTCCTCATAGACCAGATCCACCACCTCTTCGACGGTGAGGCGGCCCATCAGCTTGCCCTTGCCATCCACCACAGCGGCGGAGAGCAGGTCATCCCGCTCGAAGGTGCGGGCGGCCGCTTCGTCGTTATCCTCCGGATCGAAGGTGACCGGATCCCGCTCCATCACGTCGCTCACCAGGGTGGCGGGCTTGTGCAGCAGTACTGTGGTGAGGGCCAGCTCCCCCAGCAGGTGGTTGCGCCGGTCGATGACGAACAGCTTGTCGGTGTTGGCGGGGATCTTGCCGCGCAGGCGCAGATAGCGCTGCACCGTGGCGAGCGTCACCTCGGGGCGGATGGTGATGATCTCGAAGTCCATCATGGCGCCGACGGTGTGCTTGCCGTAGCGGATCACCTCGCGTACCCGATCCCGGTCGGCGGGGGCCATATAGGTGAGCAGCCGCCCCATCAGGTTGCGCGGCAGGTACTGGCCCAGATAGATCTGGTCGTCGATATCCAGGGTGCGCAGGGCGTGCAGCAGCTCCTTGTCGCTCATCCCGCTGATGAGGCTGTCCCACACCGTCTCCGACGCTTCGACCAGAATCTGGCCGCGCTTGTCCTCCTCCACCAGTGCCCACAGGGCATGACGTTCATCGGGCGGCAGCGACTCCAGCGCATCGGCGACGTCGGCGGCAGGCAGCCCGTTGACCAGTGTGGTGAGTTCGCTGGTCTGATCGCGTTGCTCGGCATCCTGCACCACCTGCGGATCGAGCAGGCTGTCGGTGAGGGCATCATCGCGCAGCAGCAGGGTGAGAATGCGGGATCTGTCATCCGCGCGCTGCCGGGCGCTGTTCTTGATGGGAAGAGACATGGGATGAATTCCTGAGATGGTAGCCAAGGGCTCAATGCCCATAGGATACCAGACTTAAAACAACAGGTTATGACCGTGATGGGAGAAGAGGGGGGTAAAAGTGAGGCCACCTGCTGGTGGCCTCATGATCGTTTGACGAGGAGCCCTCAGGCGAGGGCTCGCTGAACCTGCGGTGCCGTGCCAAACCAGGCGAGCTGGTCGGCCAGAGTCACCACCGAGCCCACCATGATCAGCGCCGGGCTCTCGACCCCCACCGCCAGCGCGGGCAGCTCATCAAGGGTGCCGCGAATGACCCGCTGGCAGGGTTGAGTGCCGCGCTCGATCAGCGCCACCGGGGTGCTGCTCGCCTTGCCGTGGGCCAGCAGCTGCTCGCGGATGGTGGCGCAGGATGAGAGTCCCATATAGAACACCAGCGTCTGCTTGTCCTTGGCCAGCAGCGGCCAGTCGAGATCCCGGGCGCCCCCCTTGCCGTGGGCGGTGACGAAGCGAACGCTCTGGGCGTGGTCGCGGTGGGTGAGCGGAATGCCGGCGTAGGCGGCGCAGCCACTGGCTGCGGTGATGCCGGGCACCACCTGAAAGCCGATGCCGCTGCCGACCAGCGTCTCCAGCTCCTCGCCGCCACGGCCGAAGATGAAGGGGTCGCCCCCCTTCAGCCGCACCACCCGCTGGCCTTTCTTCGCCTCCTCCAGCAACAGCTGGTTGATCCCCTCCTGCGGCACGCAGTGGTTGCCCGCCTGCTTTCCGACGAAGATGCGCTTGGCGTCGCGGCGCACCAGCGCCATCACCTCGTCGGAGACCAGCCGGTCATAGACCACCACGTCAGCCTGCTGCATCTGGCGCAGGGCGTGCAGGGTGAGCAGGCCCGGATCGCCGGGGCCAGCCCCCACCAGCACCACCTCGCCACGGGAGTGACTTTCATCGGCAAACAGGTTGTCGGCCAGCTGGTGGGCAGAGGCGTGATCGCCCCGCGCCAGTGCCTGCCCGAGTTGGTCTGCCCCGAGCAGCCGCTCCCAGAAGCGGCGCCGCTCCCCCATGCTGGCGAAGCGGGCCTTGACCCGCTCCCGCAGGCTGCCGGCGAAGGCCGCGACGGCACCCAGATGCTGGGGCAGCAGGGCTTCCAGTTTTTCCCGCAGCAGCCGGGCCAGCACCGGCGCCTTGCCACCGGAGGAGATGGCCACCATCAGCGGCGAGCGGTCGATGATCGACGGCATGATGAAGCTGGAGCGTTTCGGGTCGTCCACCACGTTGGCAAAGATCCGCCCCTGATTGGCGCTTTGGTAGACCAGCGCATTCACCTCGCGCCGATCGGTGGCGGCCACCACCAGCCACTTGCCCGCCAGTTGCTGCGGCGCAAATTCACCGGCCAGCCACTCGATGCTGCCGTTGGCAGCCAGCTCCGCCAGCTCGGGGTCGAGCTTGGGCGCGACCACTGTGAGCTGGGCACCGGCATCCAGCAGCAGGCGCGCCTTGCGCTCCGCCACCTCGCCGCCGCCGACCAGCAGCACGGGTTTGTTGTCGAGTCGGCAAAAGATGGGCAAGTAGTCCATGGGGCCTCCGGATCAGGCGGTTCGGGTCTGGTTGGCGGTGCTGGTGGTTTCGCTCACCGCGACCGGTCGCTCGGCCTTGGGGGTGGCATACCAGTAGCCGAGGCCCATAAAGAGGGCGCCGGAGACGGTGTTGCCCAGGGTCACCCACAGCAGGTTGTGGCCGATGCCGCCTAGGGTGTAGGCCTCCGAGTGGACGCCAAACCAGGAGAGGGCGAACAGGGTCATGTTGGCGATGGAGTGCTCGTAGCCGGAGGCGATAAAGGCCAGCAGGCACCACCAGATGGCGATGAAGCGGGCGGCTCCTTCGGTGCGCAGCGCCATCCAGATGGCGAGGCAGACCAGCCAGTTGCAGAGGATCCCCTTCATAAACAGGGTCAGGGCCGGTGCCTGGGTTTTGGCCAGTGCCACCTTGTGGGCCAGACTGCCCGCATCCGGCAGCAGGCTGCCGCCGTAGGAGTAGATGAGCGCCACCACGATGGAGCCAATCAGGTTGCCGGCCCAGGTCTGCGGCAGGATGCGCAGCAGGTCGGCCATGGTGATCTTGCCCGTCTTCACCCCGAAGGTGAGGAACATGGTGTGGCCGGTAAACAGCTCGGAGCCGGCGATGATCACCAGGGTCAGGGCGATGCCGAAGGTGGCCCCCATCACCAGCGGCCGGATGGCGGGATCCACCAGATTGCCGAGGGTGAAGATAAGGATGATGCCGAGGCCCACATAGGCCCCCGCCATGGCGGAGCTGAGCCAGAAGCCGAGCTTGTCGCTGCGCTCGAAGCGGTTGATGCGGGCCGCGTTGGTGGCGCACTTGCTGATGGTTTCCGTGTACATCTTGTGAGTCCTTGAAAGGGCTGCCCTCTGGCAGCCCGAAAGAGAGTGAATTTGGCTTTAGACGGCGACCCAGACCTGCTGATCGCGCACTTCAACGGGATAGCTCTGCACCGACATCGCAGGGTTGTCGAAGCAGTGGCCATCGCTCAGGCGAAAGCGCTGCTTCTTGAGCGGGCTGGCCACCCAGAGCTCGCCGTCGTGTTCGCAGATCAGGCCCCGCGACAGCACGTTGGCGGCGAAGAAGGGATCCCGGTTGTCGATGGCGAACACCTCGGCGGCCGCACTCGGGCGGAACAGGGCAATCTGGCGACCTTCAATGAGTGCACAGACACCGGTGCCCGGCAGGATGTCGTTGAGTTGGCAGGCGAATTTCATCATTTGGTTTCCACTTCGATCTGGTAGACGGGGATGCGCTCGGCCGGGGTCGCCGGTCGGTGCTGGTCGCGTTCGCTGACGAACTGGACGTCCGGGTCACGCTTGTCGCTGTTGATGAAGTGGCTGAAGCGCTTGAGCGCCTCCTCTTCATTAAGGGTGCGCGACCATTCGCACTCGTAGCTGTCGATGAGGGTCTGGATATCGCGCTCCAGCGTCTCGGCCAGCCCCAGCTTGTCGTCGACGATCACCTCGCGCAGGTAGTTGACGCCCCCTTCCAGATTGCCGAGCCAGACCGATGTGCGCTGCAGTTTGTCGGCGCTGGTGACGTAGAACATCATAAAGCGGTCGATCAGCTTGATGAGGGTTTCGCGGTCAAGGTCAGAAGCCAGCAGATCGGCGTGGCGCGGTTTCATGCCGCCGTTGCCGCCCACATAGAGGTTCCAGCCCGCATCGGTGGCGATGATGCCGACATCCTTGCCCTGCGCTTCCGCACATTCGCGGGTACAGCCGGAGACGCCAAACTTCATCTTGTGCGGGGTGCGAATGCCCTTGTAGCGGTTCTCGAGGAAGACCCCGAGGCCAACGCTGTCCTGCACGCCGAAGCGGCACCAGGTGCTGCCGACGCAGGTTTTGGCCATGCGCAGTGCCTTGGCGTAGGCCTGACCTGTCTCGAAGCCCGCCGCCAGCAGCTTGCGCCAAATGGCAGGCAGATCATCCTTCTGGGCCCCGAACAGGCCGATGCGCTGGGCGCCGGTGATCTTGGTGTAGAGCTTGTAGTCGCGGGCCACTTCGGCCACCGCCAGCAGCCCCTCCGGAGTCACTTCGCCACCGGCCATGCGCGGGATGACGGAGTAGCTGCCGTCCTTCTGCATGTTGCCGAGGAAGATATCGTTGGTGTCCTGCAACGGGATGTTGCGCGGGCTCAGTACATGCTCGTTCCAGCAGGAGGCGAGGATGGAGCCGACGGTCGGTTTGCACACCTCGCAGCCATAGCCCTGACCGTGCTTGGCCAGCAGCTCGTCGAAGCTCCTGATCCCCTCCACCTTGACCAGATGGAACAGCTCCTGACGGGAGTGGGGGAAGTGTGCGCAGAGGTGGTTGTTGACCTCGATGCCTTGCTTCACCAGTTCGGCGTTGAGCACCTGACTGATGAGCGGCACACAGCCGCCGCAGCCGGTACCGGCCTTGGTGTGCTGCTTGATGGCGGCCAGCGTGGTGTGACCCTCGGCTACGGCCTTGGCGATGTCGCCCTTGGAGACGTCGAAGCAGGAGCAGATCTGGGCGCTTTCCGGCAGGGCATCTACCCCCAGCGTCGGTTTGGCACCGGCGTAGGCGGGCAGGATCAGGGTATCCGGGTGGCTCGGCAGCGGCAGGGCGTTGAGCATCATCTGCAGCAGGTTGCCGTAATCTTCCACGTCACCCACCAGCACGGCGCCGAGCAATCGGCTGTTGTCTTCGCTCACCACGATCTTCTTGTAGACGCCAGCCTGATCGTCCTGAAACACATAGCTGTGGCTGCCTGGGGTGCGACCATGGGCATCGCCGATGGAGCCGACGGAGACGCCGAGCAGCTTGAGCTTGGCGCTCATGTCCGCCCCCTCGAAACGGCTGTCGCCGCCGAGCAGATGGTCGACGGTGATCTGGGCCATCTTGTAGCCCGGCGCCACCAGCCCGAAGAAGCGGCCCTGCCAGGCGGCGCACTCGCCGATGGCGTAGATGTCGGGGTCGGAGGTGAGGCAGTGATCGTCGATGACGATGCCGCCGCGTTCGGCGATGGCGAGATCACCGTAACGGCCCAGAGTATCTTGCGGGCGAATACCGGTGGAGAAGACCACTACGTCCACTTCAAGCTGGCTGCCGTCGGCGAAGGCGAGGCGGTGTTTCGCCTGCTCACCGCCATGCATCAGGATCTCGCTGGTGCTCTTGCTGGTGTGTACCTGCACGCCCATGGATTCGATCTTGCGGCGCAGCAGCTGGCCGCCCTGACCGTCGAGCTGCTCGGCCATCAGCACAGGAGCAAACTCCACCACGTGGGTCTCGAGACCCAGCGCCTTGAGGGCACCGGCCGCTTCAAGGCCAAGCAGACCGCCCCCGATCACCACCCCGCTCTTGCCACTCCTGGCGGCGCTGCGAATGGCTTTCAGATCCTCGATGGTGCGATAGACGAAGCACTCGTGGTGCTGACTGCCCGCAATGGGCGGCACCCAGGGGTAGGAGCCGGTGGCCAGCACCAGCTTGTCGTACCCGACCACAGAGCCCTTGTTGGAGTGCACTTCGCGGTTGGCCCTGTCGATTTTTTTCACCGCTTCGCCGAGCAGCAGGCGGATGCCGTGCTTGTCGTAGAAACCGGGTTTGACGAGGGAGAGATCTTCGCTGGTGTGATGGGAGAAGTAGGAGGAGAGATGGACGCGATCGTAGGCGGGACGGGGTTCTGCACCGAAGACGGTGATCTCGTAGCGGCCCGGCTCGGCCCGCTCGATCAACTCTTCGATGAAGCGGTGCCCCACCATGCCGTTGCCCACAACGACCAGTCTGACTTTGCTCATGATTGCCTCTAGTTTGGAGTAATAAAACATCATTCTGGGGCTAGGCTACCCAGTCAGTCGGGGCGGGCAATTGATGCAAATCAAGTGTCTATTTATATATCTCGTCAGGGGTAATTCGATAAAATTCAAAGATATACAAAAATAGGTATACCAGTTGATGATTTCTGCGCTGGCTTGGAGTGAGGGGTGGTGGAGAGCAAGAGCGCTTTAGCAAAAGCCGGGGAGTGAAAACTTCTGTCGGAAAAAGCCGATCTCGCACTGGGCGAGACCGGCATCAGCCGAGCAAGGCTGCACGTCAGGCGATATGGCGGCGGAACATGGCGAGCGCCAGCGACAGGGTGACGCCGGCGATGGCGAGCAGCGGCCAGAGCAGGGGCCAGGCGGCCGACCAGTCGAACCCCTTCAAAAAGACCCCCTTGAGCAGCACGATGAAGTGGGTGAGGGGGTCGATGGCCGCCAGCCACTGGAACACCTGCGGCATGTTCTCCACCGGTGAGATGTAGCCCGAGAGGATCACCGCCGGGACGGTGAAGGAGAAGACCCCGAGAAAGGCCTGCTGCTGGGTCGAGCAGAACGACGAGATGAAGAGCCCGATCCCGGCCAGTGCCAGCCCGTAGCAGACCATGCCCGCCATCAGCAGACTGAGGCTGCCGGCAAAGGGGAGGTGAAAGACAAAACGGGCGGCCAGCGCGACTATGCACCCTTGTCCCACCGCCACCATGATGCCGGGCACCGCCTTGCCCGCCATGATCCAGCCCGCGGTGAGGGGCGAGACCAGCAGCTGATCGAAGGTGCCCTCTTCCCGCTCCCGCGCGACCGAGAGGGCGGTGACAATCAGACAGCCGGTGGTGGTGATGATGGCTACCAGCGCTGGCAGGATATGCCAGTGGAACTCGACGTTGGGGTTGTAGAGGTTACGTACCGCCAGCTCGGGTTGCCCTTTGCCCTCACTTTGCCAGCGGGCGATAACCTGACTGATGTAGCCAGCCGCCACCTGACCGCCGTTGGAGCGACGGCCATCGATAATCAGCTGCACCTTGGCCGGTTCGCCCCGCGCCAGCCGGCGCGAGAAATCCCCCGGAATAATCAGCCCGAGCAGCGCCTGCTGCCCGGTGATGGCCTCGGTCATGCCCGCCTCGCCCTGCACCGGGATGATGGTGGTGAAGGCGGGCATATGGGTGAGGCGCTCCAGCAGCTCGCGGCTCTGGGCACCGCCATCCTGGTTGTAGATGGCCAGCGTGTTGCCGGTCACCTCCAGAGTGGCGGCGAACGGGAAGAGGGCGGTTTGCAGCAGCACCGGCATGATGAGCAGAAAGCGCCCCTGGGTATTGCCCATCAGGGCCTGCAGCTCTTTTCGGATCAGCCACCAGAGTCGGATCAGCATGGGTTACTCCAGAGTGCGCCGCGTCTTGCGGGCGGTCAGGGCCAGCCAGAAACCGGCCAGCAGCAGCAGACAGAAACCGTTGACCAGCAGGATCGAGAAGACGCTGCCCGCCTGATAGAGGGTCTGCAGGGAGCTTGCGAAGTAGCGGGCCGGAATGAGGTGGGTGATGGCCCGCAGCAGCGGTGGCATGCTGGCGATCTCGAAGACGAAGCCCGACAGCATCACGGCGGGCAGAAACGCGGCGATCAGCGCTGCCTGCGCGGCGTTGAACTGGCTGCGCATCACGGTGGAGAGAAACAGCCCGAGTCCGAGGGCGCTGCCGAGAAAGACGCTGGTGACCAGAAAGAGCAGCAGCAGGGAGCCGCGCCACGGTACGCCCATCACCGCCACCGAGAAGAGCAGGCAGAGCAGCATGGCGATGATGCCAAGGCCGTAGTAGGGCAACAGCTTGGAGAGCAGCAGCTCCCCCTTGGTGACCGGGGTGGCGAGCAGCGCCTCCATGGTGCCACGCTCCCACTCCCGCGCCACCACCAGCGAGGTGAGCAGGGCACCGATGCTGGTCATCACCACCGCAATGGAGCCCGGCACCAGAAAGTTGCGGCTCACCAGCGCCGGGTTGAACCAGGCGCGGCTCTCTATCGACACCGGCATGGCAACCCCCTCGCCGGCGAGCCACCCCTGCCAGATCCCCTGCACATAGTTGGTGACGAAGTTGGCGGTGTTGGGCTCGGAGCCGTCAGTCAGCAGCAGCGCCTGCGGCGTGCCATTGCTCTGACCGGCCATGGCGCGGGAGAAGCCGTCATCGATCACCAGCAGGCCGCGGATCTCGCCACGGGCCAGACTGGCGAGCAGGGACTCCCTGCTCGGGCCGCTGTGGATCTCCAGCGCGGTTGAGCCGCGCAGGGCCTGCTCCAGCCGCACCGCCGGGGCGCCGCTATCGGTACGCCAGATGCCGAGGCGCAGGTGGTCCACATCCAGATTGATGGCGTAACCCATCACCACCAGCAGCACCACCGGCATGATGAAGGCGATGAGGATGCTGCTTGGGTCACGGACGATTTGCAGCGTCTCCTTGCGGCAGAGGGCCAGCAGTCGCCGACGGTTGATGCTCATGCTTCCTCCTCGCTGGCCCGTTCGACCAGGGTGATAAAGGCCTCTTCCATTGTTGGCAAAGAACAGGTCGGCAAGGAGCCGGTTGGCAAAGAGGTCGCCGCCTCTTTGGCGGCCAGCCCCTTGAGATCGTCCGGAGTGCCGAGCGCCAGCAGCTTGCCGCGATAGATGAGGGCAATGCGGTCGCAATACTCCGCCTCGTCCATAAAGTGGGTGGTGACCAGCACTGTGACGCCGTGGTCGGCCAGCGCGTTGATGTGAGACCAGAACTCGCGCCGGGTCACCGGATCGACCCCGGAGGTGGGCTCGTCGAGAAACAGCAGCGGCGGCTCGTGCAGCAGGGCGCAGGCCAGCGATAAGCGCTGGCGCAGGCCGAGCGGCAGGGATTCCGCCTTCTGATCGAGCCAGGGGGCGAGGGCAAAGGCAGTCACCATGGCATCGATCCGCGTCTGCTGGTGGCGGCCGAACAGGCCGTAGATACCGGCGAAGAAGGAGAGGTTCTGGGCCACGGTGAGCTGCTTGTAGAGGGAGAACTTCTGCGCCATGTAGCCGAGGCGCTGGCGCGCCGCCGAGGGGCTGTGAGCCAGATCGATGCCGGTCACCAGCGCCTGTCCCTCGCTCGGGCGCAGCAGGCCGCACTCCATCTTGAAGGTGGTGGACTTGCCCGCCCCGTTGGGGCCGAGCAGGCCGAAGATCTCGCCGCGGCGCACCGCAAAGCTGACATCATCGGTGGCGGTAAAATCGCCGAAGAGCTTGGTGAGGTGGCGCGCCTCGATCACCGCCTCGGGGGAGACCCCCTGCGGCAGTTCGGCCTCCCGCATCCCCGCCGCCAGACTCGACTCCCCGCCGGGGCCGCCGCCGAGCAGGTCAATAAAGGCATCCTCCAGCCGCGGCTGGGCCGGTTGAAAAGCTCCGTTGGCCAGCTGCAGCTCCGCCAGCGGCGGGGGCGTCATGCCCGGGTGCAGCAGCAGGCGCACCCGCTCCCCCGCCACCGCGCCATCCATCACCGCCGGGTGAGCCAGTGCCCGGCGCAGCAGGGCGCGCCGCTCGCGGCCATCCAGTTGCCCCGCCTCCAGCAGCCAGCAGCGGCTGGCCATGGCTCCCATCAGATCGGCCGGCGTGCCGCTGGTGCGCACCTCGCCATCCGCCATCAGCAGCACGTGGTCGCACAGCTCCGCCTCATCGAGATAGGCGGTACTCCAGAGCACCGTCATCCCCCCCTTGGCCAGCTCGCGCACCATCTGCCAGAGGGCGCGGCGGGAGATGGGATCGACCCCGACCCCGGGTTCATCGAGCAGCAGCACATCCGGGGTGCCGAGCAGGGCGCAGGCCAGCCCGAGTTTCTGCTTCATCCCGCCAGAGAGCTTGCCTGCCGGTCGTGCGGTGAAGCGGGCAAGATCGGTGAAGGCGAGCAGCCGCGCGAAGGTGGGCGTGCGTTCGGGCTCCAGTACGCCGCGCAAGTCAGCGTAGAGGGTGAGGTTCTCCAGCACGCTGAGATCCTCGTAGAGGCCGAACTGCTGGGGCATGTAGCCGAGGCGCTGGCGTAGCAGATCCCCCTCGCTCACCGGATCCAGCCCCAGCACCCGGATGGTGCCCGCTTCGGGGATCAGCAGACCGGCCAGCAGGCGCAGCAAAGTGCTCTTGCCGGCGCCGTCGGGGCCGACCAGCCCGGTGATGCCGCCAGCCGGAATGGTGGCCGAGATGGCGTTGAGGGCGACCCGCTCGCCAAAGCGTTTGGTGAGCCCCTCAAGGGAGATGGCGCAGCTCATGGCGCCAGCCTGACGGTGACCGGCATCCCTTGGCGCAGGGCCGGGTCGGGATCCTGCACCACGATGCGCAGCCGGTAGACGAGGTGAGTGCGCAGGTCCGGCGTCTCCACCGATTTCGGGGTGAACTCGGCGGTCGGCGAGACAAATCCCACCACCCCGTGATAGGGCTTGTCCGGCCGCGAGTCGGTGGTGAGGGTCACTTTGGCGCCGCTCGGGAAGTGGCCGAGCCAGGGCTCTTCCACATAGGCGCGCACCCAGACCGGCGCAGTCAGGGAGAGATTGAAGGCGGTCGCTCCGCTCTGCACCATGCTGCCGTTCTCGATGGCGCGGCTGATGATGATGCCGTCGCTGGGGGCGGTCAGGCTGGCATCCGCCAGCGCCAGTTCGGCACTGGCGAGCGCCGCTTTGGCCCCTTCCAGCTGGGCATCGGACTGGGCGATTTCCTCCGGGCGGTAGCCGGTTTCGAGCTGGGCGAGCTGTTCGCGTGCCGAGCGTACCTGCGCCTGGGTCTGATCCCGCTGGGAGCGGGCGGTATCGAGCTGACCGCGGGAGATGGCGCCGGTGGCGGCCAATGCGCTCTGGCGGCGCCACTGCTGGTCGGCTTCCAGTGCAGCGGCTTCGGCGGCGGCCAGTGCGGCCCGGGCGCGGTCGGTCTCTTCGCTGCGATAGCCTTTGTGGATCAAGGTGTTGGCGGCAGTGAGCGCGGCCAGATTGGCGCGGGCGCTGTCGCGGCTGTGGGTGAGGGGAACCGGATCGAGGCGGGCCAGCAGTTGACCGGCTTTTACCCTATCCCCCTCATCGACCAGTATCTGATCGACGCGGCCGCCGACCCGAAAGGCCAGATTGACGTCGCGAATATCGACGTTGCCGTAGAGGATGGAGCCGTCAGCCGGGCGCCCCTGCCACCAGAGGTAGCCACCGATAACGGTTAGCAGCAGGGCTGCGATGGCAATGCGTTGCTTCATAACGCTTCTCCTTGAGGATGGCGCTGTAACCAGAGGTAACCACTGGGAACCGCCAGCAGCAGAGCTACCATCGCGATGCGTTGTTTCATGCCGCTTCTCCTTCCTTCATGTCGGTGGGGCGCAGGCCGCGTAGGGCCCATACCAGCCGCTGTCTGGCGGCCTCGGGGCTGTCTATCTGGCTGAGAAAGGGGCCGGCCTGTTCGGGCAGCCAGCCGAGCTGACGACCGCTGCCGGCGATCACCAGCGGCAGGCCGACCGACCCCATGATGAAGATCATCAGCTGGAGCGGGTGACCCGCGACCAGCGAACCTTCCGCCTGTGCCATCCGTACCTGTTCGATCAGCAGCAGGGGATGGCGGCGCGGCAGGCTGAGCAGAAAACGCTGGGCTGCCCCTTCGCCCGCCAGCGCATCACCAAACAGGTGGTTGATAAAGCCGCGCTGGCGCGCCACCAGCCCGATCAGCGCCTCCATGGTGGCCTCGAACATGGCGATGGCGGAGGGGTAGGAGCCCTTGGCTGCCACCGCCTTGAGTTCGTCATAGAGGGGGGCGTACCAGAGTTCGACCAGCTCGTCGATAAAGGCGTCGCGGTTGCCGAAGTGGTAGACAAAGGAGCCGAGGTTCACTTCGGCCGCCGCCGCCAGCTCGCGCACCGTCAGGCCGCGCAGCCCCTTCTCGGTGGCGATGGCGAGGCCGGTATCGAGCAGTTTCTGCCGGGTTGGATTCATCTTTCTGGTTCCTGCTGCACAGATTTATACATATGTATAAATCAATCACACAGAAGTTGATAGATCTTTTTTTGAGCAGATTTCAGCAGGGATGAAAAACGGCGGGCATTCGAAAGAGATGGTTTGAAAACGTCTTTTGATTTAATGGGTTGCCGCAGATAAGGGCCAGAATCCGTGTAGATGACGGAGGCGGTGGAGAAATAAAAACGCCTCCAAAAGGGAGGCGTTTTCAGATCCATCGATCGCGCTTACAGAATAAAGCGGCTCAGATCCTCATCCTCGACAAGCGCACCGAGATGGGCGTTGACGTAGTCGGTGTCGATGACAAAGGTCTCGCCGGACTTCTCGGAGGCGTCGTAGGAGATATCTTCCATCAGGCGCTCCATCACGGTGTGCAGACGACGGGCACCGATGTTCTCGGTACGCTCGTTGACCTGCCAGGCCGCTTCGGCCAGACGGCGGATGCCATCCTTGGTGAACTCGATATTGACCCCTTCGGTGGCCATCAGCGCCTTGTACTGATCGGTCAGGGAGGCGTTCGGTTCGGTCAGGATGCGCTCGAAGTCATCTGTGGTCAGGGCGGTCAGCTCGACCCGGATCGGCAGACGGCCCTGCAGCTCGGGGATGAGGTCGGACGGCTTGGCGATCTGGAAGGCGCCGGAGGCGACAAACAGGATGTGGTCGGTCTTGACCATGCCGTGCTTGGTGTTGACGGTGCAGCCCTCGACCAGCGGCAGCAGGTCGCGCTGTACCCCTTCACGGGAGACATCGGGGCCCGAGCTCTCGCCGCGCTTGCAGATCTTGTCGATCTCGTCGAGGAAGACGATGCCGTTGTTCTCGACAGCGGCGATGGCTTTCTGCTTCAGCTCTTCAGGATTGACCAGACGGGCCGCTTCCTCTTCGATCAGCGCCTTCATGGCCTCTTTGACCTTGATCTTGCGCTTCTTCTTCTGGTTCTGGCCCAGGTTCTGGAACAGCCCCTGCAGCTGGTTGGCCATCTCTTCCATGCCCGGCGGGGTCATGATTTCGACGCCCATCGGGGAGGCGGAGAGCTCCAGCTCGATCTCCTTGTCATCCAGCTGACCTTCCCGCAGTTTCTTGCGGAAGATCTGGCGGGTGTTGGAGTTGTCGGCTTTCTCTTCCTCACCCCAGGTGTTGCGCGGGTTGGGCAGCAGGGCGTCGAGGATGCGCTCTTCGGCGGCTTCTTCGGCGCGGTATTTCATCTTCTCCATCTCGGTTTCGCGCACCAGCTTGATGGCGGCATCGGTCAGATCGCGGATGATGCTGTCCACTTCCTTGCCGACATAGCCCACTTCGGTGAACTTGGTCGCTTCCACCTTGATGAAGGGGGCGTTGGCCAGCTTGGCCAGACGACGGGCGATCTCGGTCTTGCCGACACCGGTCGGGCCGATCATCAGGATGTTTTTCGGGGTCACTTCATGGCGCATCTCTTCGTTGAGCTGCATCCGGCGCCAGCGGTTGCGCAGGGCAACGGCAACGGCGCGCTTGGCATCGGCCTGACCAATGATGTGACGATCCAGCTCGTGGACGATTTCTCTCGGGGTCATCTCGGACATGATGGTGTTCCTGTATCCGGGGCGGGCAGTGCCCACCCCTTGGGAAATTGGGTTTGGCTGGTGGCCTTATTTGGCGGCGTAGTCCAGCACTTCGATGGTGTGGTTGCCGTTGGTGAAGACGCAGATGTCGCCCGCAATCTTGAGGGACTTCTCGACAATGGTCCTGGCATCCAGCTCGGTGTTTTCCAGCAGGGCGATGGCGGCGGACTGGGCAAAGTTGCCGCCGCTGCCGATGGCGATGAGATCGTGCTCCGGCTGCACCACGTCACCGTTGCCGGTGATGATGAAGGATTTGTGTTCGTCGGCCACGGCCAGCAGTGCTTCGAGGCGGCGCAGAGCGCGATCGGTGCGCCAATCTTTGGCCAGCGCCACGGCGGCGCGCTCCAGATTACCCTGATGGGCCTGCAGTTTTGCTTCGAAACGCTCGAGCAGGGTGAAGGCGTCGGCGGTACCGCCAGCGAAACCGGCCAGCACCTTGCCGTTATAGAGACGATGAACCTTGCGGGCGTTGCCCTTCATGACGGTGTTGCCAAGAGAGACCTGGCCATCGCCACCGATGACGACCTGACCGTTGCGGCGAACTGAAACTATGGTAGTCACTTTACTTACCTCGCTTGAGCCGAATGACGGCCTGACTGTGCATGGCAAGAAAGATGGGGATGGCAAACGGGCTTTTCAACCCTGCCTTTGGTCGGGATAAACGGGGTAATAAAGAGCGTGGGTGCGAGTGACACCAAAAGAGCAGGGCCGGGTGTTGCCACCCGGCCCTGCTGCACACTGTCCGCATTATGTTGTTTCAGACCAGACTACCGCTTGGCACACGATCACAGTTTGGCCATTGAACGTCGCCGAGGGAGAACCATACAGCGTGTAGCCTTGAGCTAGTGCCTCGCTGACACGAAAACAAAATGTCGCGTCATCAGGCCCAGTAATCAAGCGGTAAACCGGAAGGCCATTTGGTGGCTGTTTCGAATTTGTCATGTTCTGGTTCTCTGCTGGTTCAGCCTGACAGTATGCTAACCCTTCTTGGCAATGCAGCCGCTGATGCCGGAGCTCTGCAGCTTGCCGTTGGCCGCGTCGGCGGCCGCCTTGCCGTTGAAGGGGCCCACCATCACCTTGTAGACGGTACCGTTGGCTGTGTTGACCACCTGCAGGCTGGAAGAGAGACCGGCGGTGAAGGCGATACGTGCCTTGAGCGACTCTGCGGAATCCTGCGAGCGCAGAGCCGCGCACTGCATCATATAGCGACCGCTGTTGGCGGCTGCGGTCTGGGCTGGCGGGTTAGCCGCTTTGGCCTTGGCCGCTTCGGCCTGCTCCCGCTCCAGCTCGGCACGGATCTCCCGCTCCATTCGCTCCCGTTCGGCCTGGCGATCGATCACCTGTTCCCGAGCGCTGGCAACGGGCGCACCGTTGTCAGGCGTGGTCGCCGGATTGGTCTGATAGGGTTTGGACTGGCCGATGGGCGTCCCCGGTTGGGGAATGTCGGTCGGTACCGGTTGCGGCAGCTTTTCCGGCTGCAGGGTCAGAGTATCGGCGGGGGGCGGTGGCAGCACGCCCGGCTGGGGCGGTGGCTCGATAACATCGACCTGCTTGTTCTCAAGCCGTTCGATGTAGCTCCACTTCTCCTGTGGCAACCCGTTGTTCTGTGGTTTTGGCTTGTTGGCCTTTACCTGCTCTTCGATGGTGGGGGCGTCGCTGCCCTTGCCATTGATCATGTAAAGGAAGCCACCAAAGCCTGCCAGCAGTGCCACGACCAGCAGCACTGGAATAACAGGAAAGCGGCGAGGGGCCGCTTTCTTGGTATTGCGGCCACCCGCCCGACGTCGCGGGCGGCTGCCGACATAATCCCGGGTTGCCATCTATTACATGCGCTCCAGGGTATGGATGCCCAGTACGCCGAGGCCCAGTTTCAGCACCTTGGCGGTGGCGGCGCACAGCAGCAGACGGCTCTGACGGGTTGCTTCGTCCACGCCATCCTTGTTGATCGGGCAGGCTTCATAGAAGGTCATGAAGTTGCCGGACAACTCGTACAGGTAGGTACAGAGCAGGTGCGGCATGCCTTTGTCGGCCACGCCGTTGACAGCGTCGGAGAACTGGATCAGCTTCTGGGCCAGCACCTCTTCTGCTTCCTCGTTCAGGGTCACATTGCCGGTCAGGGTAGCGGCATCGACGCCAGCCTTGCGGAAGATGGACTGGATACGGGTGTAGGCATACTGCAGGTAAGGGGCGGTGTTGCCTTCAAACGACAGCATCAGATCCCAGTCGAAGATGTAGTCGGTAGTGCGGTTCTTGGAGAGATCCGCATACTTGACCGCGCCCATGGCGATGGCGTTGACCACCTGGGCTTTCTCTTCGGCAGAGAGGTCGCTGTTGCGGCTCTCCAGCAGCGCAGCGGCGCGCTCTTCCGCTTCGTTCAGCAGATCAACCAGCTTGACGGTACCACCGGAGCGGGTCTTGTAGGGACGACCATCCTTGCCCAGCATCATGCCGAAGGCGTGGTGCTCGAGCGGCACGGATTCCGGCACATAACCCGCCTTGCGGGTGATGGTCCAGGCCTGCATCAGGTGCTGGTGCTGACGGGAGTCGATGAAGTACATGACACGGTCGGCGCCCAGGGTTTCATAACGGTATTTGGCACAGGCGATGTCGGTGGTGGTGTAGAGGAAACCGCCATCGCTCTTCTGGATGATGACGCCCATGGCCTCGCCATCCTTGTTCTTGAACTCGTCCAGGAAGACAACGGTGGCGCCTTCGCTCTCGACCGCCAGCCCCTTGGCTTTCAGGTCGGCAACGATCTCCGGCAGCATGTCGTTGTACATGGACTCGCCCATGATGTCCTTGTTGGTCAGGGAGACATTCAGGCGGTCGTAGTTGATCTGGTTCTGTTCCATGGTCATGTCGACCAGCTTCTTCCACATGGTACGGCAGTACTCATCGCCACCCTGCAGCTTGACCACGTAGTTACGGGCACGCTCGGCGAAGGCTTCGTCTTCGTCGTAGCAACGCTTGGCCTGGGTGTAGAAGGCTTCCAGATCCTTGAGCGCCATGTCGCTGGCGTGCTCGTTGGACATTTTCTCCAGATAGGCGATCAGCATGCCGAACTGGGTGCCCCAGTCGCCGATGTGGTTGGCACGGATCACTTTGTGGCCGAGGAATTCCAGCGCGCGCGCAGCCACGTCACCGAGTACGGTGGAGCGGATGTGGTGCACCGCCATCTCTTTGGCCACGTTGGGGGCGGAGTAGTCCACCACCACGGTTTGTGGCGCGGGCAACCGTACGTTGGCGTTGGCAGAGGTCACCATGGCCTCGACCTGACCGGCCAGCCAGCGCTGGTCGAAGAAGAAGTTGATGAAGCCGGGACCGGCGATCTCGACCTTGGCGATCAGGTCGGAGGCAGGCAGGTGCTCGATGATGGCAGACGCCAGCTCACGGGGATTCTTGCGGGCCGGTTTGGCCAGCAGCATGGCCAGGTTGGTAGCCAGGTCGCCGTGAGCTTTTTCCTTGCATCGGTCTACTTGCACGCGGGCTTCCAGGTCCGCCGGCAGGACGCCTGCTGACTTGAGATTGGCTACCGTTTGTTCAAGTAGATGATGAATATGCTCTTTCATAACTGACCACCAAGGTTGCGCGTCGAAAAATGACTGATATATAAGGGCGTGAATTTTACCCGCATCGGCCCGAGAAAACTATAGGGATGACCCGCCGCTCGCTGTTGGGCGGATATTTCACTGCGTTTGGCGCCATATTCCAGAATATTGGGCGGAAATTACGGTGCTTATCCATTTCTACTGCATATCGAAGCGGCTTGTCCAGGCTATTTTCCCCTGATTGTTAAGGGTTTTTCCTTTCCGCTGACGGGAATGATCTCCTCCCTCTGGCCCGGCGTATCAACAGAGGTTCCCAACCGAGGAGTTTGCGATGCGACTGGCGCTGTTTCCCCTATCTGCCCACCTGCTGCCAGGCGGTGTCATGCCGCTGCGGATCTTCGAACCGAGATACCAGCGGATGATCGCCGAGGCGGGGGAGTCCGGCTTTGCCCTCTGCATGGTGGACCCTCGCCAGCCCGACGCCCTGCGCAACATGCTGCCCATCGCCACTCGGGTCACCATCATCGATTTCGACCGGCTGCCGGACGGCATGCTGGGGATCACGGTGCAGGGGGTGGAGCGGGTGCAGATAGAGGATCTGTGGCAGGAGCAGGATGGCCTGCGTATCGGCGAGGTGACGCCGCTGACGGCCTGGCCGCCCCGCCGGCTCCATCCCGATCAACTGCCACTGGTTGATGCGCTGCGGGAGGTGTTTGCCGATTATCCCGACTATGCCGCCCTCTATCCTGCCCCCTGCTGGGACGATGGCAACTGGGTGGCCCAGCGCTGGCTGGAGGTGTTGCCGATCCCCCCCGAGCAGAAGCAACTGCTGCTGGCTGCCGCCGACAATCAGCCCGCCATCGCCCTGCTCAAGGGGGTGCTGGTGGCCAGCCACTGATTTTTTCTGACCCGCTGATCCGCCAGCGCCGCAGCGCCGTACAAGTCATCACCACAGCATGTTCGACAGCACACCAAAGGGATGGCGCAATGGCATATACTGGCCAACCACACTCGACCATACGCAGGACCTCGCCCGTGATGGATAACCCGGATGGCGACCTCAAATCTCTGCTGATCAGGGTGGCAGAGCAGGCCGACAAGGCTGCTTTTGCCCGCCTGTTCCAACACTTTGCGCCGCGCATTCGCAGCTACGGCCTGCGCCACCTCGGCAGCGAAGCCAACGCCATGGAGCTGGTGCAGGAGACCATGCTGCTGGTATGGCAAAAGGCGCGCCTCTACCACCCCGACAAGGGAGCGCCGACTACCTGGATCTACACCGTGATGCGCAACCAGTGCTTCGACATGCTGCGTCGTCGTCGTGCCAGCAAGGAGGATCTCTGTGCCGAGGAGCTGTGGCCCGTGCTGGAGTTTCAGGCCGAAGAGGAGCATCTGAGCGGCGGGGAAGATGCGGTGCTGACCCGTCAGATGGCCCACTATCTGGGCACCCTGCCGGAGCCGCAACAGCAGGTGGTGCGTGGCATCTATCTGCAGGAGTTCTCCCAGCAGGAGCTGGCGGAGCGCCTTGGCGTGCCGCTCGGTACCATCAAGTCCCGCCTCCGGCTGGCGTTACAGAAACTGAAAGAGCAAGTGGAGCAAGGCCATGATTAAAGCCCATCCGACCAACCCTATGCTGCGCGCCTTCGCCGCCGACGAGCTCCCTCTGCCGCTGGCGGTGGGGCTCTCCGCTCACTGTGAACTCTGCCCCGATTGTGCTGCCCGACTGAAGACATTCGAAGAGGAGCTGGCGCAGCAATATCTTGCCTCGCCAGCAGAGCCCGAGGCGGACTCCCGGGATGAAGTGGGACTGGACGCCGGATTCGACGCCATGCTGGCGGATATTCTGGCGCAGCCGCTGGCAGAGCCCCTGTCCGAGTCAACATATGACCAGCCCCGAGCACAGCCCGGCGAGCTGGAGGTGGCCGGTCACGCCTACCGTTTGCCACGGGTGCTGGCCCGTTATCGTTCGCCCAAGTGGCGCCATATCGGGGCCATTCGTCAGCAGAGTCTGCCGCTGGACGAGATGGGGGCGCGCGCCAGCCTGCTCCATATCGAAGCGGGCGGCCGCATCCCCGAGCACACCCATCAGGGTTATGAGCTGACCCTGCTGCTGGCGGGCAATATTCAGGATGGCGATACCCTTTACAAGGCGGGGGATTTCATCTGGCGTGATGCCAGCCACTCACACAGTCCGCATACGCCCGATGGCTGCCTCTGCTACACGGTGCAGGATGCGCCGGTGCAGTTCACCAAAGGGCTGTCGCGGCTGCTGAACGGCATCAGCCAGCACCTCTATTGAGCACCATGACGCCATAGAAAAAGGGACCAAGTTGGTCCCTTTTTTCATTTGATTGCTGGTTGCCGGTCAGGCGACAAACACCAGATAGACGGCGAATGCCACGATAAAGCGGTAGATAGCGAACGGGATAAAGTCGATGCGGCGGATCAATGTCAGGAAGGTCTTGATCGCAAACATCGCTACCACGAAAGCGGTGATAAAGCCCACGGCAAACATCGGGAAGTCGGCCATCGAGAGAAAATCGCGGCTCTTGTAGAGATCAAGCCCGCTGGCCGCCACCATCATGGGCACCGCCATGATGAAGGAGAACTCGGCGGCGGCGTGACGGCTGATCCCCATCAGCATGCCACCACTGATGGTGGCGCCGGAGCGTGAGAAGCCTGGCCACAGCGCCAGACACTGGAACAGACCGATGCCGAACGCCTGTTTGTAGCTGATGTCATCCAGGGTTTCGGCTGTGACGGCCGGGCGGAACTTCTCGGCGATGATGAGCAGGATGCCCCCCGCGACCAGCGCGTACATTACGGTCTGTGGACCAAACAGGTTGGCCTTGATCCAGCTGTGGATGGCCAGACCGACCACGATGGCGGGCAGCATGCCGAGGATGACGTGGATCAGCGACAGGGTGGCATGATCCCGGGACGGCTTCTGGCCAAAGTGGATGCCAATCAGGCCAAACAGGCGGCGCCAGAAGACGGCGACTACGGCGAGTATGGAGCCAAGCTGGATCACCACTTCGAAAGTGGCAGCCTTGGGCCCTTCAAAGCCCAGCAGATGGCCGACGATAATCATGTGGCCGGTGGAGGAGACGGGGAGGAACTCGGTCAGCCCCTCGACGACGCCCAGAATAAAGGCGACCAGCAGGCTATAGGTGTCAGTCATCGAACAGAATCCTTGCTACGTTGATGCAAAAACGCCCCGGAAGGAGCTCGGGGCGGCTTATCTTGCTCGATAGTGACTGCTGAGGCTATGTAAAAATCATGAAACCTTTAAGTCAGTCGCGGATAAAACGGTAGCGGGTCTGGTGGTGATAACGCCCGCCCGGCAGCAGCCAGGGGTTGCCCAGCTCGGGCCGATTGGGGCTGTCCGGCAGCTGTTGCGTCTCAAGACAGAAGCCGTCGTGATCCCCGAGTGCCAGCCCCAGGTTGTATGAATGCTCATCAGTTCCTTTCGTTACGCAGCTTGAGCATCAGGACGGCGCAGGCCAGAGCGAGAGTGATGCTGTTTGCTATGGTGATGGGCATGTCGTTAGTGCGCAGGCCGTAGATCAACCATAGAAGTACGCCACAGCTGAAGACCAGATACATATTGGTTGAGATGGCCCTGGTTTCTTGGGTCTTTATTATGTGTATAACTTGCAAGGCAAAAGATCCTGTGGTCAGAAAGGCTGCACAGAGACCGAGGTTGGCGGTGTCGAGCCAGAAAACCAGAACGCAGAGAGCGATTGGCACAATAACGATATTGTGCCAGAAATAAACCGACAAATTTGAACTCCTCAAAGACCAATGGAGGCAATGGATATTTATTATCGTGTAATATACTTCAGCAAAAGTTTACCCAGTGGCTTTCGATGATTCATGTAACTTATGTTGATTGCTTTTCCTATGCGCAATGCAACGAAAAAATAATTTATCAATCATTGTAGTTTTCATGTTCTTGAATGGAATTTGCCAGTCAAGTTGAATGGATAGAGGCGCTCAATTCGACTGGCGTATATTTTATGGTAAAGCATTCATTGTTTTTATGTTAAAGAGACGAAATGGAACGCCATTTATTTAGAGCATGACGTACTTTGGCGTGCTTATCTTCGGTGAAATTGTAGCGGGTCATGATCATCACCCGTAATATGCTACCCAATATCGGCACAAGTGATATACAGATAAATAGTCCGTCCATCGTAGCCTGAGTCTGTGCCGCATTCGGTTGATAGCCAAGCCAGATCAGCAGGGTACCGGAAATACCACCTGCGATGGCCCAAGCCAGTTTGCCGGTAAAGGTCTGCCCCGAGAATGCGATGGCAGCGCAACGGCGGCCAGACTTTAGTTCTGCATATTCGATGGTCTCACTCAACATGGCCGAGATAAGCGGATTGGTGATGACGTTGGCCGCATGGATCAAGGCGAGGAAGCCGAACACCATTATCAGATTGTCGTAGCCTGTCGTATAGAAACCGATGCGTAATGCAATCTCCAGCAGAGTGAGTAGCAGGAAGAGATCACGTTTCCTGAGCTTGCTGGTCAATATCGGCATCAGCATACAGGCCATAGAGGTTGCCACACCGATAGAGCCCATCACCGAGAGCAGCCCGGCATCACCCATGTTGTAGGTGAAGAAGAAAATGTAGAGCCCGGTGGCCAGATTAAAGAACACGTTACAGAAAAAGGCGCCAAGTACATACGCCAACGGTTTGTTGGAACGCAGGACGCGGAAAGAGTCCCTAATGGTGATCTTGTCATTCGGATTGGGCTTGATGCGCTCTTTCATCTGGCTTGCTCCGAGCACCATCAGCGGCAGGGCGATCAGCATCAGGCAGATGGCACCTTCCATGTAGCCCTTGGTGCTGCTGGTTGCAGCAAACAGTTCGGTGAGCTTCGGGAATATGATGGAAGCACTGCCAATGCCGATATTGACGCCCAACATGGCGACGGTTACGGCCTTGGCTCGCTCCTGTGGCTCTTGGCTCATGACCGATGACATGGTCCAGAAAGGTACATCAGACAAGGTGTATATCATCCCCCACGCGATATAGGTGACTGCTGCATAAGCTACCTTGGTGGTCATGGGTAAATCCATGCCAATGAAGCTGAGAGAGGTGATCCCGGCAATCAAGAAGGGAACGAAAAGCATATATGGCGTGAATTTGCCACGTTTGAAATTAAGAGTGTCCATATAACCAGCGATAATAGGATCGTTGATGGCATCCCATACTCTGGCAATGAGGAAAATAGCCCCAGCTGCAGCGGGCGATATTCCAAGGATATCGGTGTAAAAATAGAGGATAAATGATCCCACCAGGCCGAAACTGAGGCATTGCCCGACGGCATAGCTGAAATATCCCACCAGCTCTCTATTGTGTATCTTTTGATCTGTCATCTGCCAACCTTTCCCAACATGAATGTGTTGTGAGGGGCGCCACTAGGGTGGCGTCCTCTTTTGCGTTATGAACGGGTCAATGTGCGGAGCAGTTCTATTTCACTGGCAGAGTAGGGGGTACCATCCTCCTCCAGCAGGTCGTGAAACCAGACCCTGCGGAAATCGGGGTCGATATTGCGAACGAAAGGCCATGGCAGGTGAGTTTGCGTCTTCCCTTTTACCAGACCCCATTGATAGGCACCTATTTTTAACTCTTTGAAGAGTGGCAGTTGTTGTTCCATCACGCTGCCGACATGCCTGGCCAGCCACTCTGTGCAGAGGAGCGGACGGCGATATTTGCTGACCACATCCAGAGAGATTTTCAGCCCCTCCATACGCTGATAGGAGTGGAAAGTGATGACATCCGATAGCTCCATAGCGCGCAGGTCGGTCGGATGAGTAAAGGTGTTTTCCGGAGTAAATTCCGAATCCCCCTGACCGATGCTGTAGGGTGCATGCCACGCGCCGACGGTGAGTGGCTGGGAGGGGTTCTCTTCTCGGGCCCAGACAAAAGCCAACTCCATCAGATAGTGGGCATATGTCTCCAGCGACTCATCGAAACGCACCTCGACATCGCCTTCCGAAAAGATGCCCCGGTTGGTCGGCTCATTGTACAGATCCCAGATAAAGATCCGCTCATCCTGTGCAAATGTACGTATCAGGTCGCGAATATAGTGTTCCACTTCGCGCCATTGGGTCGGGTCAATGACGACATTCCGACCGGGACTGGCCGCCGCCTGGCTATTGTGTACATCTTCCCGAGGTGGTTGCTGGCGGCCCAGATAGGGGTGATCGCCGGAGAAGCCACAGTCATCCATCAAGGTCATCATCACGCGGATATTGTGCTTGCTACACAGGCCAAGGAACTGCTCAATGCGCGCGAGCAGGCCATCCCGATCATGCTGCCAGACGATAAAGGGCAGATTGGTTCGCAGGGTGTTGTAGCCCAGTTTGTTGGCCCAACCCAGTTCCTGGTCAATGATGACTGGGTCGAAGGTTTCTCCCTGCCACATTTCGGTCCAGTTGACCGCTGTGCGGGGGAGATAGTTGAAGCCCAATAGCCAAGGTTGTTTGTTCCACCATTGCCAAGCTCGTTCTGTTGACCACTGTTGTATCGCCATCGGATATCCTTGCAACTAATTATTTAAACCTACAGCAATTAATATTAGCTAATATCTTTAGTTGCAAATCATGAAGGATAGAATTCAGGTATTAGTCACAAAATGAACAAATTTAGGGGGTTAACAGGCATGGCTGGCGAGCCATCTGTACTCGGGACGATAACCGAAAACCCTCTATCGTCCTTGTGGGCTGTTGTGCTGCTTGCTCATGTCCGTAATCATGAGTCATGATAAAAGATAAATAATTAATATTATTATCTGGGCGGTACTGCTCAAACTATGGCCATATCAATGAATAGTAAACGCATCACCATGAGCGCCATCGCTGCAGCTGCAGGTGTTTCCCAATCAACGGTTTCACTGGTGCTCAATGGTTCAACCACCATCAAACTGGCGGAGGAAACGCGGCGTAGAGTGCTTGAAAAAGCGGCCGAACTGGGTTACCAGCATAAGCGAGCTGAATATCTATCCAAGGGACCATCTGCTAGAAAAATAGCTTTTGTTTTCAATGGCCTGACTCCATATGACCCTTTTCTAGATGCGATCAATGCCTGCAATGAACGCGCTTGGGAGGCAGATCGCATGCTGGTTACATTCGATTATCGCAACAGCGCGGAGCTCACCAAGTTGATCGAGCAGGAGATCAATCAGGGGGATTATCTGGGGATGATTTTTGCCTCTTCCATGACACGACAACTTGCCGAGATGGAGCTCTCCCCGCAGGTGCCTACCGTTTTGCTCAACTGCTACCTGGAGGGCAGTGGCTCGTCCGAAAGTTATTCCATCCTGCCTGCCGATAAGCTGGCGGGTTACAAGGTGACGGCGCACCTGTTGGAGCAAGGCTGCAAACGAGTGGCTCTTATTCAGGGGGAGCCATGGATGGAGGCAAATAGTCTGCGGCTGGAGGGGTATCGTCAGGCGTTGATCAACCACGATTTGATACCGGATCCACAATGGGTGCGTGTGGGCAACTGGTCGCTACATGAGGCTTATGAACAGACTCGACAACTGCTGGCGCTGCCTCAGCCGCCTGATGGTATCTTCTGTTGCAGTGATTACATGGCTCAGGGTTGTTACCAGGCGATAGCCGAGGCGGGATTGCGCATCCCGGAAGACATTCTGGTGGCGGGCCATGATAACCAGATGCTGGCCTGCGAAATGGAGCCCCCTTTGAGTTCTATCGAACTACCTTACGACGAGATGGGTAAACTGGCGGTGGACACCTTGTTGCAACTGGCCCAAGGAGAGAAGCCCATCGCTTTACTGATGAAGCTGGAAGGGGAGTTGCTGATCCGTGCCTCGACCAAGGGTCAGCCAGTTAACAAAATTTGATCCTCTCTCGATGACCTGTTGCGTAGTGGTTCCTTATGCCACAGGGCGTGCCCATATGTTCCCGTCATGCCTGCCAAGTTGTGTGGTTGGCGGTAAGAATGTAAAGCACATAATGGGTACTCAATGACTTTACCCGACACGAGCAGGTCAACGTCACTCTGAAAGCCATACACCCATCAGCACTGCACGCGGTGGCTGATATCGTAATGATGCCAAGCCGTAGCATGCTTCTTTCTTGGTTGTGATGAATAAGCCGGGCGGGAGAGATGCGACAAAGGGGCGCCTTGACGCGCCCCTTCAGTGGGTCAAGCCATAACCGGAATGAGCCGATAACGGGTTATGTGCTGATAGCGTTCTCCTGGCTCCAACCATGGGTTACCTAATTCTGGACGGTTCGGACTATCTGGCACTTGCTGTGCTTCCAGGCAGAGCCCCTGATAGTTGCCCCAATGTCCCCCCCCGCGTTTTGGGGTGCCAGCCAACCAGTTGCCGGTGTAGAGCTGGACGCCTGGCTGATTGGTGTACATCTCCATACACAGGCTGCCATCCCCTGCCATCAGGGTGGCTTGTGGTGAGGGCGAGGCATCAACAAACAAGAAACAGTGGTCGAATCCCAGACATTTTTTTTGCTGCGCATGGGCCATCCACTGTTCTCCGACCCGCTTGCCATGGCGTAGATCGAATACTCCTTCGACCGGCGCAATACCAAGCGGCAGCGAGTGTTCATCGGTTGGCAGATAGCGGTCTGCATTAATGATGATGTGGTGATCACGCACATCACCACCATCCAGGTTGAAATAGGCATGGCTGGTGAGATTGACCGGGGTCGGAGCATCTGTGGTGGCGCTCAGCTCGATCACCAGATCGGTCTGCTCCAGCCGGTATTCTACGGTGACGTCCAGATTACCAGGGAAACCCTGTTCGCCATCGGCCAGCCGAGTTTGCAGACGGATGCGATCTTCCGCCAGCCCGTCCAGTTGCCACTCCCGGTTGTGCAGAGAGTCACTGCCCCCGTGCAGGCAGGTGGTGCCCTCGTTGGCGTCTAGTTGCCACTCTTGCCCTGCTCGCTCTAGGCGGGCGTTGCCGATACGATTGGCAAAACGTCCTACTATCGCCCCCAAATAAGAGCGTTGATTGGGGTAATCCAGCGGATCACAAGCCAGCAGCACATTGCGATAGATGCCATTGACCGGGATCTCGAGGGCGGTGAGCGTTGCCCCGAAATCGAGTACGCTCAACCGCAGGCCGGCTGCATTCTGCAGATGGAACTCTTTCATGCGATGCCCCCTGCACCGGCGCTGGCGCGGCAGACGTAGCAGTCGGCCTTGAGGCCCGAGATGGCCGGATACTCTGCCTCGACGGCGGCAATCACCTCGGCCACTTTCTCCGGGCGCAACAGGGCGACCACGCAGCCGCCGAAGCCGCCGCCGGTCATCCGCACGCCGCCATCTGTGCCGATTTTAGCCTTGATGATCTCCACCAGACCGTCGATGGCGGGCACTGTGATCTCGAAGTCATCGCGCATGGCGGCGTGCGATTCGGCCATCAGCTCGCCGAGGCGGGTCAGGTCGTGGCTGGCCAGCGCATCGGCGGCCGCCAGAGTGCGGGCGTTTTCACCGACGATGTGGCGGGCACGGCGATAGCAGGCTTCATCCAGTCCGGCCTTGCCTGCTTCGAGAGCTGCCAGATCGAGATCGCGCAGCGCCTTGACCCCGTAGTGACGGGCGGCCTCTTCGCACTGCTGGCGACGGGTGTTGTATTCGCTGTCCACCAGACCGCGGCGCACATTGGAGTTGACGATCAGCACCGCCAGATCCGCCGGCATGGGGATGAGGCGGGTCTCCAGCGAGCGACAGTCGAGCAGCAGGGCATGATCGGTTTTGCCGCTGGCGGAGATCATCTGATCCATGATGCCGCAGTTGCAGCCGACGAACTTGTTCTCCGCCTGCTGGCCATTGAGGGCGATCTCGGCCTGAGTGATGTCGAGCCCCAGCGCCTCTTTGAAGGCCTGACCAATGGCCACTTCCAGCGAGGCGGAGGAGGAGAGCCCCGCCCCCTGCGGCACATTGCCGGAGACTACAAGATCGAGGCCGCGCAGGGCATAGCCACGCTCCTGCAGATACTTCACCACGCCGCGGATGTAGTCGCTCCAGCGCTGGCTGGGGTGGTGTTCAATGGGCTGGTCGAGGTCGAACTGGTCGCGCTGGTTGTCGTAGTCGGCGGCGATCACCTGCACTTGCCGGTCATCGCGCAGGCCGATGGCGACGCAGGTCTCGTAGTCGATGGCGCAGGGCAGCACGAAGCCGTCGTTGTAGTCGGTATGTTCACCGATGAGGTTGACGCGGCCAGGGGCGCGCACCAGCAGATCGGGCGCTTTGGCAAATTGCTCGGCAAAAACGGTGCTGACGCGTTGGCTGGGGGTCATAGGGCCTCCTCATTGGTGTGGCTGGTCTGGTTGTAGTGAACGGGGCTCAGAGCGCGCAGCCGCTCGGCGGCCTGCTCGGGGGTAAGGTCGCGCTGGGTTTCGGCCAGCATCTCGAAGCCGACCATGAATTTGCGCACGGTAGCGGAGCGCAGTAGTGGCGGATAGAAGTGGGCGTGCAGTTGCCACGCCTCGGGGCAATCCGATTTGGGCGGTGCAAAGTGCCAGCCCATGGAGTAGGGGAAGCTGCACTCGAACAGGTTGTCGTAGCGGCTGGTGAGCTCCTTGAGCGCCACCGCCAGATCCTGTTGCTGGGCCTTGGTCAGATTGAGCATGGAGGGGACGTGCGCCTTGGGCAGCAGCAGGGTTTCGAACGGCCAGGCGGCCCAGAAGGGGACGACGGCAAGCCAGTGCTCGGTCTCTACCACGATGCGAGAGCGATCCGCCAGCTCCCGCTCCACATACTCCAGCAGCATGGGGCGGCCATGCTCGGCCAGCCAGTCACGCTGGTGCTGCTCTTCGCGGGCGATCTCGTTGGGCAGGAAGTCGCTGCCCCAGATCTGGCCGTGGGGGTGCGGGTTGGAGCAGCCCATGACGGCCCCTTTGTTTTCAAAGACCTGCACCCACTTCCACTGGGCTGACAGCTCGGCGACCTGATCCATCCAGGTGGTGATCACCCCCTCGATGGCGAGCAGCGGCAGCTCGGGCAGGGTCTTGCCGTGATCCGGCGAGAAGCAGATGACCCGGCTGGTGCCGCGGGCGGCTTCCAGTTTCAGCAGGGGATCGCTGGCGCTATCGGCGGCCGGGGTATCCTGCATCAGGGCGGCGAAGTCGTTGGTAAAGACAAAGGTGCTCTTGTAGTCGGGGTTGATGTCGCCAGTGACCCGGGTGTTGCCCGCGCAGAGGAAGCAGTCGGGATCATGGGTCTGTTTGGGGGCCTGACTCACCTTCTCCACCTGCCCCTGCCAGGGGCGTTTGGCCCGGTGGGGGGAGACCAGCACATACTGGCCGGTCAGCGGGTTGAAGCGGCGATGGGGATGATCGACGGGGTTGAACATCATCTCTCCTGAATAAGGTATTGAAAAATAGGGGCGTCTATTAACAGGGAGCAGGCAGGCCTACTCCTCGTAACCGTTCGGATTGGCGGATTGCCAGCGCCAGCTATCGGCGCACATGGCGTCGATGTTGCGGGTCGCCCGCCAGCCCAGCTCGCGCTCGGCCTTGGCCGGATCGGCCCAGCAGGCGGCGATGTCGCCCGGGCGGCGCGGTTCGATGCGAAATGGCAGCGGCTTGCCACAGGCGGCGGAGAAGGCGGCGACCAACTGCAACACGCTCTGGCCCTGACCGGTGCCCAGGTTGTAGGTGTGCACGCCACCCTTGCCGGCGCAGTGTTGCAGTGCCTTGACGTGCCCCTCGGCGAGATCCATCACGTGGATGTAGTCGCGCACGCCGGTGCCATCCACAGTTGGGTAATCGTTTCCAAAAACCGACAGGCAGTCGCGACGGCCGATGGCGACCTGAGTGATATAGGGCATCAGATTGTTGGGAATGCCTTGGGGATCTTCCCCCATGGTGCCCGACTCGTGGGCGCCGACTGGATTGAAGTAACGCAGCAGGGTCATGCTCCAGTGCGGTTCGGCCAGCTGCAGATCCTCGAGGATCTCCTCGATGATCAGTTTGGAGCGCCCGTAGGGGTTGGTGGCGCTGCGAGGGAAATCCTCGCGGATCGGCAGGCTAGCTGGATCGCCATAGACGGTGGCCGAGGAGCTGAACACCAGACTGTGCACATTGGCCCGCTTCATCGCCTGCAGCAGGGTGAGGGTGCCGCCGAGGTTGTTCTCGTAGTAATCCAGTGGAATGCGGGTCGATTCACCGACTGCTTTGAGGGCGGCAAAGTGGATCACTGCATCGATTTGCTGTTCGGCAAAGATCCGCTCCAGCAGGGCGGCATCGCGAATATCTCCTTGATAGAAAACGGGTTGTTGGCCGCTGATGGCGGCGACTCGGGCCAGCACGCTGCGTTTGCTGTTGCCGAGGTTGTCCACCACCACGGGATTCATGCCTGCCGCTTGCAGGGCCAGACAGGTGTGGCTGCCGATATATCCGCAACCGCCGGTGACCAGAACGTTCATCTTGCTCTCCACTGAAAAAGTGTCTGGAAGCAGTCTAGCCGAGGGTGTGGCGACCAAACTGTGAGCTTGCTTGCAAAACAGTGTAAACGATTACACTGTTTTTGTGATCATCCTGACGGCAGATATGCGTTTCACCACTGTTTTCAAAGGGTTTGCTGGGTATAATGGCGCTCTATTGCACAGTGAAAGAAGTGAAAACAGCATGAGCACCATCAAGGATGTCGCCCGTTTGGCCAATGTGTCGGTGGCAACGGTTTCACGGGTGATGAACAACTCCCCCAAGGCCAGCGCCGCGTCTCGCGAAGTGGTGCAGAAGGCGATGGCGGAGCTGGGCTATACCCCCAACGCCAACGCGCGGGCGCTGGTCAGCCAGACTTGCGACACCATGGGGGTGGTGGTCGGTGACGTGGCCGATCCCTTCTTCGGTGCACTGGTGAAGGGGGTCTCCGGCATCGCCGTCGAGCAGAACCTTCACCTGCTGATGGGTAACGGTTTTCACAAGGCGCGTCAGGAGCGTGAAGCGATCGAGCTGCTGATCGGCAAACGCTGCGAGGCGCTGGTGGTGCACAGCAAGGCGCTGAGCGACGAGGAACTTTACGATTACGCCATGCGGGTGCCCGGTATGGTGCTGATCAACCGCGATATTCCGGCCCTCAAGGGGCGCTGCATCGCCCTCAACAACCGGCTGGGTGCGGCTACGGCGACTCGCCACCTGATCGAACTGGGTCACCGCCATATCGCCTTTATCAGCTCGGATCACGCCATCGAGGATGCCACCTTGCGTTTGCAGGGTTATCAGGATGGGCTGATGGAGGCGGGTCTGGCAGCCGATCCCGAGCTTATCGAGAGTGGCACGCCGAACGAGGAGGGGGGGGAGCGTGCCATGCTCAACCTGCTGGCCAAGGGGCTCAAGGTGACCGCGGTGGTGGCCTATAACGATGCCATGGCGGCTGGCGCCATCTCAGTGCTGGCCGACAACGGCCTGCGAGTGCCGGAGGAGGTCTCGGTTGTGGGCTTCGATGACATCATCTATGCCAGATACCTGAGGCCCAAGCTCTCCACCATGCGCTATCCCATTGAGCTGATGGCGGCCCAGGCGGCCAAGCTGGCCATTCAGCTGGCGGCGGGGGAGAGTGACGCGACCCAGAGCCGGATCTATACACCCACCCTGATAAATCGTCACTCGGTGGCACCGGTTCGGGCCGGATAGCTCCCTTTTGCGGCCCTGTTCGGGGCCGTTTCTTGCACGGTTATTGTTTTACCTATTTTTAATCATTTTTACTCCGCTTTACTTAACAAAACAAGTGTAATCGTTTACATCTGTGTGAGCGAGATCGCCGTTCCCTGCGTCATACTTCTCTAGACTGAATAGGTTTTCCAATCAGCAGGGAGAGAGTGAATGCTCAGGGAGATAGTGGCGCGTCAGGATTGGCAGACTCAGGCCATTACGTCGGTAAACCGGCTGGCAGCCCATACCCCCATGTTCAGCTGGCGCAGCGAAGCGGATGCCAGGGGTGATCTGGCCTCTTCCTCCCGTCTCTTGCTC
>NZ_JAAKUB010000026.1:0-71337 GCF_049174935.1 Aeromonas sp. 600886
TTCTTATTGCTAAGAAATCGTCTTGGTCACTTCACCAGACATTGAAAATCAAAAATTGTTTTTGATGTTCGATGCTGTGAGTGCCCACACAGATTGCTTGATTCAAATTGTTAAAGAGCGTCACGCTTGTCGCGTTGAGGAGGCACATATTACGCTCCTCACTTCGAAAGTCAAGCGATTGTTTTCGCTTTTCTTTCGGCGCCCACTTCACCAGGAAGCTGGCTCATCAGGTTGGCGTGTTCCGCCGTGCTGGTAGGGGCGCATTATAGGGAGCCGCGCCGGGATGACAAGAGGAAAACTGCAAAAAATGGCACTTTTTACAGTTTCCCGGCTCAACCGTTGTTTTATTAAACAAAAGCCCCGCATCGGCGGGGCTGTTTCGGGCAAAAAACCCTTAATTCACATCACACTGCTACCTTTTTGACCAGAATTCGCGGGCAAAGCTGCGCACCTTTTCCCAATCGGTAAATTCAATGTCCTTACTGGTGTCTGTACTACCACCGGTAATCTTCATGATCAGCTGGATGATGCGAGTCTGCCACCAGTTATAGCGGGAGTACTGCAGCGCGCCGGCAAACACCCCCAGGGTTTTCGGCTTCCAGGGGGAGAGGCGCAGGAACTTCTTCATATAGGCATTGGTTTGCGGCGTCTGCTTCTCTGGTTTGCGGGCCGTCAGGTTGACACAGAAGAAGGCCGCATTGGCCACCTCCAGCTGCTCCTGATGAGCGTGAATAAAGCTGAACAGGCTGGGGTGGAAGTTGCCATAACGAATGGAGGCGCCGATCAAGACCTTGGCATACTTGCTGAGGTTGCACATCGGCAAGGTGTGCAGGTCGTGCATCACCACTTCGCATCCCGGCATCTGCTCCAGCATGACATCGACTATTTTGCGGGTTTGGCCATCCCGAGAGGAATAAAGCACCAGAATCTTGTCCATAACAACCTCAACTACGCCAGAATGCAGGAGTAAACAGTACCAGAAGCGTAAAAATTTCCAATCGACCAAACAACATAGCCAACACCAGTACCCACTGGGCCGCCGGCGAGATATTGCCGAAGTTGGCTGATACCTCTCCCAAACCCGGGCCTACGTTGGTGAAAGCCGCAGCCACAGCGGTGAATGCGGTCACTTCGTTCAGTCCCGTCATCAGCAAAAGCAACATGAACATAAAGAAGAGAATAATATAGGTGGCGAAGTAGCCCCACACCGCCTCGACGATACGCTCGGGCACAGCCCGATTCCCCAGCTTCAAGGTATAGATGGCTCTGGGGTGAACCAACCGCTTCAACTCGCGCATCCCCTGCATGAACAGGATCATAAAACGCATCACCTTGATGCCACCGCCGGTACTGCCCGCACAACAGCCGATAAAGGCGGAAAACATCAGCAGCATGGGCAGGAACGAGGGCCAGTCGGCATAAGTAGTTGTACTGTAGCCGGTGGTAGTACCCAGAGAGACCGCCTGGAAAAGACCGTGGTTGAGCGCCTCTTGCCAGGTGGCGTAGTGTCCGTGGGTCAGCAAGGCGACAAAGCAGATCATCACCAGGGTCGCCTGGATGGCCAGAAACACCTTGAGTTCAGAATCGTAAAGGTAGCGACCGAGCCGCACCGGACGGTGAGAGAAGACGGTAAAGTGGAGCGCAAAGTTCACGCTGGCCAGCAGCAGGAACACCACGGTAATCAGGTTGATGACCGGACTGTTGAAGAAACCGATGCTGGCATCGTGAGTGGAGAAGCCACCGACCGACAGAGTCGAGAACGAATGGCAGACCGCATCGAACAGCGTCATCCCGGCGAGCCAGTATGCCAGCGCACAGAGCGCGGTCAGCAGCAGATAGATGAACCAGAGCGCCTTGGCCGTTTCGGCGATGCGCGGCGTCACCTTGGTATCCTTCACCGGCCCCGGGATCTCGGCGCGATAGAGCTGCATACCCCCGATCCCCAGCAGTGGCAGAATGGCCACCGCCAGTACAATGATCCCCATCCCCCCCAGCCACTGCAGCAACTGGCGATAGAACAGGAACGCCTTGGGCAGATTATCAAGCCCGGTCAGTACCGTTGCGCCAGTGGTGGTCAGGCCGGAGAACGATTCGAAGAAGGCCTCCGAGACCGACATGTCCGGCACGTCGCTCATGATGAAGGGCACAGCCCCCACACTGCCCAACACGGTCCAGAACAGCACCACAATCAGAAAGCCCTCTTTCGAGCGCATCTCCTTCTTGTGGTAGCGATTGGGAAACCAGAGCACCACGCCGAGCAGCAGGGCGATCAGAAAAGAGCTGACGAACTCGGCACCACCACCATCCCGATAACCAAAGGCCACCAGTGCAGGCAAAAGCATGGTCGAGCTGAACAGCGCAACCAGCAGGCCAACAATGCGAATAATGCTCAGAATGTGCATTACAGCTCCCTTTCCCCAATTAAAGAGCGATGGATTCTAGCCATCTAAGGGGCTGAGGGATACCCGCCCATGAGTCCGGTCGGTCAATTCACGGCCCACCTGAGCCCAAACCGAGGACTCCCAAGCCACCTGCAAGGTGACCTGCTGACCGTAATCCGCCGCCAGCAATTCGCCATTATGGCTGCTGATCAGCGACTCGACAGTCCCCATGTCACCGTAATCGCAGTGAATGAGAGAGGGAGTGCGCGGCACCTTGAGCAGGGTGGGCAGCTGCTTGAGGGCGGCTCCGACACCGCCCCCATAGGCTTTGACCAGTCCACCGGTACCAAGCTGGACACCACCGTAGTAACGCACCACCACGGCACAGATTTCACCGATCCCCGACCCCATTAGCTGGGCCAGGATCGGCTTGCCCGCGGTACCGGACGGTTCGCCATCATCGCTGAAGCCATAGACCTGGCTATCTTGCGGCGCGCCAGCCACAAACGCCCAGCAGTGGTGTCGAGCGGCCGGATGTTGACGCTTGATCTCGTTGACCCACCCCTTGGCCACCTCGACGGTCGGGGTGTGGGCGATCAGGGTAATGAAGCGGCTCTTCTTTATCTCTTCGGTCAACTCCAGCGGGGCAGCCGGAATGGAGTACGCTGCCGCCATCAGAGCCCTGCTTGTCTGGTCATGTTCTCCACCCCGTTGGCGTGCAGCACTATGTTGTCTTCGATGCGGATGCCGCCGAACGGACGCAGCGCCTCCACCTTGTTCCAGTTGACCCGTTTACCCTGTTCGCCCTGACGCAGCGGCTCCAGCAAACTGTCGATGAAGTAGAGCCCCGGCTCGATGGTGAACACCTGACCCACCTCCATCACCCGGGTGCAGCGCAGATAGGGGAACAGCTCGGGCGCCGCCAGATGGGTGCCGCGCTCATCCTGCATGAAACCGCCCGCATCGTGCACCTGCAAACCGAGGAAGTGGCCGAGGCCGTGAGGGAAGAAGACGTTGGTCACCCCGGTGTTGATCATCTCGTCCACCGACATGTCCACCAGCTCGGTCGCTTGCAGCAGGCGCGCCAGCTTGTGGTGCATCTGCAGATGCAGCTCGCTGTAGCGACGACCCGGTTTGATCTCCTTGATGATCTCCTGCTGCTGCTCGTCGAGTGCTGCAATGAGGTCGGCAAACTCGCCGCGGCGCCACGCCCAGGTGCGGGTGATGTCGGAGGCATAACCGTGGAAATCGACACCAGCATCGATCAGGAAGGAGTGGCGCTCCGCATCCGGCACCCGCACGGCAGACAAATGGGTGTAGTGAAGGATGGCCGCGTTGCGGTTGATGGCGACGATATTGCCGTAGGGCGCCTCATTGGCTCCCTGCCCGACCGCCTTCATGTAGGCCAGATTAATCTCGAACTCGCTCGCCCCCGCCATAAAAGAGTCCTTGGCCGCGATATGACCACGGACACCGATACGGTTCGCCTCGCGCAGACACTCCAGCTCGTAGGGGGTCTTGTAGGCGCGGTGGTAGTGCAGGTAGTTGAGCACCGCCTCCGGATTGGGCTGGGTCAGCCCCAGCAGCTCAGCCACTTCCAGATGACCGCCCAGATAGGCCCACTCCTGCTTGTTGGCAGGTAGATGGTCGGCCACCTGTTCCGGCCGGGTCAGGAAACGGATATCGAAGAACTCGACCCAGAAGGCATTGGGCAGATCCGCTACTTTGTGCCAGAAATCCACCGGGCGGTAGAACAGCAGGATTGGTTTGTTTACCCCGTCCACCAGCAGCCAGCAGTGGGGATTGTCCAGCACCGGCAACCAGGCCTTGAAGTGGGGGTTTACCTTGAACGGGTAATCCTGATCATCGAGGAAGATGCGGTGAGTCTGGCCGGAGTGGATGGCCAGTCCGCTGAGCCCCTGTTGTTGCAGAATGTCGTGGGTGCGCTGCTGCAAGGTATCGAGGTGCTGGGCAAAAAGTTGGCTGTAGCTGCTCATGGCGTCCTGCTCCGAGGTGAATGTGATTGCAGCATAACATCAAGCGCTTGGCGGCTCGACCCGTCAAGCTGCCGCTTCGTGAGGTAACGCATACGTTACAAACGTGTTTGTTATCAACACAAAACCAATCATTAACAAATCAAAAACAATTCAATACACTGCCGGTAGATACATGAAGTCAGGGATTACTCATGGACAACCTCTGCCTGTGGCAACCGGATCCGCTCGGGATGCAGCAATCCAACCTCTACCGTTTTATGGCGGAGGTGAACCGTTTCCACGGCTTGCAGTTGCAGAACTATCCGCAGCTTTATCAATGGTCGGTGGAGAAGACCACCCGTTTCTGGCCGCTGGTATGGCAGCACTGCGGCGTCAAGGGCGAGCTCGGCAACATAGTGGCGGAGAATCGTCAGGATATGCAGCGCACCCGCTGGTTCCCCGACAGCCGCCTCAACTTCGCCGAAAACCTGCTGCGCCGTCAGGACGAGAGCCCGGCCATCATCTCCCGCATCGAAGGGGGTCCAAGCCGTACTCTTAGCTGGGGTGAACTGAGTGATCAGGTGGCCCGGCTGGCTCAGTGGCTGCGTCATCAGGGGATTGGGCGTGGCGATGTGGTCGCCGCCTACCTGCCCAATATTCCGGAAACCGTGGTTGCCATGCTGGCAACCACCAGTCTGGGGGCAATCTGGACCTCCACCAGCCCCGACTTTGGCGAGGCCAGTGTGGGGGAGCGCTTCGGCCAGACCCAACCACGAGTGCTGTTTGCGGTGGATGGCTATCGCTACAACGGCAAAGCTATCGACATTCAACAGAAGGTCGCCAGCGTGGTGAGCCAGATCGGCAGCATAGAGCAGACGGTGATGATCCCGCTGCTCGGCAACCCGCTGCAGCTTGGCCACGACTGGCAACAACTGCTGGCGAGCCAGCCGGACGCCGGCCTCCAGTTCGAGCCAATGGCTTTCAACGATCCGCTCTATATCCTCTACTCCTCCGGCACCACCGGCAAACCCAAGTGCATCGTGCACGGCATCGGCGGCACCCTGCTGCAACACCTGAAAGAGCACCAGCTGCACTGCGACATCAAGCCGGGGGAGCGGATCTTCTACTTCACCACCTGCGGCTGGATGATGTGGAACTGGCTGGTGAGCGCCCTCGCCTCCGGCGCCACCCTGGTGCTCTATGACGGCTCGCCGTTTTACCCGGATGGCAATGTGCTGTGGGATCTCGCCCGTGACGAGCAGGTCAGCTTGTTCGGTACCTCGGCCAAATATCTTGATGCGCTGCACAAGCAGGGCTACACCCCCATCAAGAGCCACGATTTGCCGCACTTGCGGCTGATCTGCAGCACCGGCTCCGTGCTGTCGCCGGAGGGGTTCGACTACGTCTACCAGCAGATAAAGCAGGATGTGCAGCTCAGCTCCATCTCAGGCGGCACCGATATCTGCTCCTGCTTCGTCATCGGCAACCCGCTCAGCCCTGTCTATCGCGGCGAGAGTCAGGGGCGCGGCCTTGGCCTCGCGGTGCAGGTATTCAACGAAGCGGGCCAGCCGGTGCAGGGGGAGAAGGGCGAACTGGTCTGTACCAAGCCGTTCCCGGCCCAGCCGGTGGGCTTCTGGGGAGATGAAAGCGGCGACAAGTACCACGCCGCCTATTTCGAGCGGTTCGACAACATCTGGTGCCACGGCGACTGGATCGAGCTAACCCCGACCGGCGGCATTCTGTTCTACGGCCGCTCCGACGCCACCCTCAACCCGGGCGGCGTGCGCATCGGCACCAGCGAGATCTACCGCTACGTCGAACAACTCGACGAGGTGGAGGAGAGCATCGTCATCGGCCAGCAGTGGCAGCAGGACGAGCGGGTGGTGCTGTTCGTCAAGCTCAAGGTGGGTTGCAAGCTGGATGAGCCGCTGCGCGAGCGGATCCGCCAGCAAATAAAGCAGCACTGCACCGCCCGCCACGTGCCCTCCCGCATCCTGCAGGTGGATGCCATCCCCCGCACCAAGTCCGGCAAGATCGTCGAACTGGCAGTGCGGGAAGTGGTGCACAATCGGCCGGTCAACAACACCCATGCCCTCGCCGATCCCGAGGTGCTTAACCAGTATCGCAACCGGCCTGAACTGGCCAGTTGATAGCAAACTCACATCTATCCGGGGCGCCGCAAGGCGCCTCTCTTTTGCCCGTTTTGTGATGAAGAGCTTTTACTCGAGATCTGTTAAACAAATGTTTTAAATAGGTGTTGAAAATGTCTCCTTTTGGATCAATAGTGAGCCTCGCCCCCTGCTGGGGATTAAGGAGCACCACTCCCCACTGAGTGGGAACAAGGAGACACTCTCATGATCTACCAAGGCGAAACCCTGTCGGTCAGCTACCTCGAAAACGGCATCGCCGAGCTGAGGTTTGATGCCCCGGGTTCAGTCAACAAGCTGGATCGCGCTACCCTGCTCTCCCTGAGCGAAGCGATCGCCGCATTACAACAAGAACGTGAACTAAAAGGTCTGATCCTCACCTCCGGCAAAGACGCCTTTATCGTCGGTGCCGACATTACCGAATTCCTGGAACTGTTCGATCTGCCGCAAGAAGATCTGCTCGGCTGGCTGAAAAAGGCCAACGACATCTTCAATGCCATCGAAGATCTGCCTGTTCCGACCCTCTCTGCCATCAAGGGCCACGCCCTGGGCGGCGGCTGCGAGACCATTCTCTCCACCGACTTCCGTCTGGCTGACACCAGCGCCAAGATTGGCCTGCCCGAGACCAAACTCGGCATCATGCCGGGCTTTGGCGGCACAGTCCGTCTACCGCGGGTAATCGGCGCCGACAGCGCGCTCGAGTGGATCACCACCGGCAAGGATTACCGTGCCGATGACGCCCTCAAGGTGGGCGCCATCGACGCCGTGGTTGCCCCGGACGCACTGCAGAGCGCTGCGCTGCAGATGATCAAGGACGCCATCGCGGGCAAGCTGGATTGGCAGAGCCGTCGTGCCGCCAAGAAAGCCCCGCTGCGCCTCTCCAAACTGGAAGCCATGATGAGCTTCACCACCGCCGCCGGCATGGTTGCCGCCGTAGCGGGCAAACACTATCCGGCGCCGATGACTGCGGTGAAAACCGTCGAGGCCGCCGCAGGTATGGGCCGTGACGAGGCGCTGGCCGTCGAGGCACAGGGCTTTATCAAGCTGGCCAAGACCGATGTCGCCAAGGCACTGGTCGGTATCTTCCTCAACGATCAGCACATCAAGGCGCTGGCCAAGAAAGCGGCCAAGCAGGCGAGCAAGGCCACTAACCACGCCGCCGTACTGGGTGCCGGCATCATGGGTGGCGGCATCGCCTACCAGTCTGCCAGCAAGGGCATTCCGGCGGTGATGAAGGACATCAACGAGAAGGCGCTGGCACTTGGCATGGGTGAAGCCACCAAGCTGCTCAACGGCCAGCTCGAAAAGGGCCGCATCGATGGCATCAAGATGGGCCAGGTGCTCTCTGCCATCACTCCGACCCTCAGCTATGACAACGTCAAGCATGTGGACGTCGTGGTCGAAGCCGTGGTCGAGAATCCCAAGGTGAAAGCCGCCGTACTGGGCGAAGTGGAAGGCATTATCGGTGACGACGCCGTGCTCGCCAGCAACACCTCCACCATTCCCATCTCCCTGCTGGCCAAGGGGCTGAAGCGCCCGCAGAACTTCTGCGGCATGCACTTCTTCAACCCGGTGCACCGCATGCCACTGGTGGAGATCATCCGCGGCGAGCAGACCTCCGATGAAACCATCAACCGCGTGGTGGCCTATGCCGCCGCCATGGGCAAGTCCCCGGTGGTGGTCAACGACTGCCCGGGCTTCTTCGTCAACCGGGTGCTGTTCCCCTACTTCTTCGGCTTCAACAAGCTGGTTGCCGATGGTGCCGACTTCGCCGCCGTCGACAAGGTGATGGAGAAGGAGTTCGGCTGGCCCATGGGCCCCGCCTACCTGCTGGACGTGGTCGGCATCGACACCGGCCACCATGCCGGTGATGTGATGGCGCAGGGCTTCCCGGCGCGCATGAGCAAGGAAGGCCGTACCGCCATCGACGTGATGTACGAGGCGAGCCGCTTCGGTCAGAAGAATGGCAAGGGCTTCTACGCCTACGAGGCCGACAAGAAGGGCAAGCCGAAGAAGGTGGCCGACGCCGCCAGCTACGAGCTGCTGACCCCGATTGCCAAGCCGAAACAGGATTTCGACAAGGACGCCATCATCGCCCGCATGATGATCCCCATGATCAACGAGGTGGTGCTCTGTCTGGAAGAGGGCATAGTCGCCACCCCAGCCGAAGCCGACATCGCGCTGGTCTACGGTCTGGGCTTCCCTCCCTTCCGCGGCGGCGTGTTCCGCTATCTGGACACTATCGGTCTGGATCGCTACGTGGCCATGGCCGACCAGTATGCCGACCTGGGCCCGCTCTACCGCGTCAGCGACAAGCTGCGTGAGATGGCCGCCCAGGGCAAAACCTTCTACTGATTGCGGAAAGGAGATCCATTCATGAAAGACGTAGTCATTGTCGACTGTATCCGGACCCCGATGGGCCGGTCCAAGGGCGGCGCCTTCCGCAACGTGCGTGCAGAAGACTTGTCCGCGCACCTGATGAAATCCATCCTGCTGCGCAACCCCAACCTCGACCCGAACGAGATCGAGGACATCTACTGGGGCTGCGTGCAGCAGACCCTGGAGCAGGGCTTCAACATCGCCCGCAACGCCGCCCTGCTGGCCGGCATCCCGAAACAGGTGGGGGCGGTCACCGTCAACCGGCTGTGCGGATCCTCCATGCAGGCGCTGCACGACGCCTCCCGCGCCATCCAGGTGGGTGACGGCGACATCTTCATCATCGGCGGCGTCGAGCACATGGGCCACGTGCCCATGAGCCACGGGGTGGACTTCCACCCCGGCATGGCCAAGTCCGTGGCGAAAGCCTCCGGCATGATGGGGCTGACCGCCGAGATGCTTGGCAAGCTGCACGGCATCAGCCGTCAGCAGCAGGACGAGTTTGCCGCCCGCTCCCACCGCCGCGCTCACGCCGCCACCGTGGAAGGCCGTTTTGCCAAGGAGATCGTCGGGCTGGAAGGGCACGACGCCAGCGGCGCCCGCTTCTTCTACGACTACGACGAGGTAATCCGCCCGGAGACCACGGTCGAAACCCTGAGCCAGCTGCGCCCGGTGTTTGATCCGGTCAACGGCACCGTCACCGCCGGCAGCTCCTCGGCCCTGTCCGATGGCGCCGCCGCCATGCTGGTGATGAGCGCGGATCGCGCCAAGGCCCTCGGCCTCACGCCGCGCGCCAAGGTACGTGCCATGGCCATCGCCGGCTGTGACGCCGCCATCATGGGTTACGGCCCGGTGCCAGCCACCCAGAAGGCGCTCAAACGTGCCGGTCTGACCGTCGGTGATATCGACCTGTTCGAACTGAACGAGGCGTTTGCCGCCCAGTCCCTGCCCTGCGTGAAGGATCTGGGTCTGCAGGATCTGGTGGACGAGAAGGTAAACCTCAACGGCGGCGCCATTGCGCTGGGTCACCCGCTCGGCTGCTCCGGTGCCCGCATCTCCACCACCCTCATCAATCTGATGGAGGAGAAGGATGCCACCCTGGGGGTTGCCACCATGTGTATCGGTCTGGGTCAGGGTATCGCCACCGTGTTTGAACGGGTGTGATAACCAACCGGATCGACGGGATGCACTACTGAGAGTTGTCCCTTTTCGGGGCCAGTCTGACTGGCCCCTTTTCAAGTCTGTGACGAGCGCCACTCGGGGTGCTCGTCAGTGGTCAGAAGCTGTCTGTTGGCCGTCCCGTTTGGGTCGGCCTTTTTTCGTTTTAATCTTATCAATAGGCTGTTATTGCCTTAAACCTCACATTAGATAGGGGGCTTGCTTGCTTTTTACTCCCCCGACAGGTTCAATCTGCACAAAAAAATGGGTGGATGCACATACATATGTCAATGAGCAAACAACTGCTGATCGTCGATGACGACCAAGAGATCCGCGAGCTGCTCAATGAGTACCTGACCCGGGCGGGCTTTCAGGTATTGACGGCGGCGGAGGGCAACGAGATGCGCCAGCAACTCGCCCAGCACAGCCCGGACCTGATTATTCTGGACATCATGATGCCCGGCGAGGACGGTTTTACCCTCTGCCAGCAGATCCGTCGTGATTCCCAGGTGCCCATCATCATGCTGACCGCCGCCTCCGACGAAGCGGATCGGGTGATCGGCCTGGAACTCGGTGCCGACGACTATATCGCCAAGCCGTTCAGCCCCCGCGAACTGCAGGCCCGCATCAAGGCGCTGCTGCGCCGCGCCGAATTCCGCCAGCCGGAAAAAGAGAAAGAGCCGAGCCGCCGCCTGCGTTTTGCCGAGTGGACCCTCGACACCCTGAGCCACCAGTTGACCCATGACGATGGCAGCCTGCTGGATCTCTCCGGCAGCGATGCCATGCTGCTCGGCATGTTCCTGCAACAGCCCGGCGTGGTGCTGGATCGAGACACCATCTCGGATGCCACCCGCGGCCGCGAAAGTCTGCCGATGGAGCGCGGCATCGACGTGCAGATCAGCCGTCTGCGCCAGAAGCTGGGCGACAACGGCAAGAGCCCGCGCATCATCAAGACCATTCGCGGTAGCGGCTACATGCTGATTGCCGAGGTGCACGAGCTGCCATGAGCAACAAGTGGTCCTGGGGGGCGCTGGTGCCCCGCTCCCTGTTGTCACGGATGATCCTGCTGCTGTTGCTGGCCATCCTGCTCTCCCAGACCATTCTGACCGGCATCTGGATGCAGCAGATCCAGAAGCGGGAACTGGAGGGGATGCTCAGCACCACCCGCAACCTCGCCATGTCTGCCGCTTCCACCGTCAACTTCTTCAAATCCCTGCCGCTGCAGTATCGCCATATCGCGCTGGACCAGCTGCGCAACATGGGGGGCAGCCGCTTCTTCGTCTCGCTCAACGAGGAAGAGATCCACATCAACGCCATCCCCGACAGCGAACGCAAGACGCAGGTGCTGGAGGAGGTTCAGGGAGTGCTGACCCGCAAGCTCTCCGACGCCATGGCGATCAAGGTGGACTTCTCCCGACCCGATGACCTCCACGTCTTCAACAACGACACCTTGCTGGCGGATCTCCCCTCCTCCTGGGCCCGCTACACCCTGTCGCTGGAGCCGCTCAATCCACCGGTACTGGTGACCCAGATCGAGATTGAAAAGGGGGAGTGGCTCTATCTGGCGGCCCTGCTGCCCGCCCCCTACATGACCCTCGACGATACCGTGATGCCGAGCAATCAGGTGCGCTTTATCGCCCTGATGACGGTGTTCCTCTGCTTCTTCACCTTTATGCTGGTGCGCTGGCAGACCCGCCCGCTGCGCCGTCTCGCCAAGGCGGCGGTCAATCTGGGCAAGGATATCGATCAACCCTCGCTCAAGGAGGAGGGTGCCTCCGAGATCGTAGCGGCGACCCGTGCCTTCAACATCATGCAACACCGCATCCGCCGTTATATCGATGATAGAGAGCGGCTGTTCAGCTCGATTTCCCACGACCTCAAGACCCCCATCACCCGACTGCGACTGCGGGTCGAACTGCTCGACGACGAGGTGCAAATCGCCAAGTTCAACAAGGATCTCGACGAACTGGAGCTGATGGTGAAGGGGGCGCTACAGACGGTCAAAGAGACAGATATTCACGAGAATATCGAGGAGATCGACATCAACGCCCTGCTTGAACAGATGGCGGAGTCGATGAACCTGCACGACGAGCGACTGACCATCGAAGGGCACTGCAAGTGGCCCTATCGCGGCAAGCTGCTGGCGCTCAAGCGCTGCATCGGCAATCTGGTGGACAACGGTATCAAGTACGGCCAGCGGGTTCGCATCATCATCATGGATGACGAGGAGATGCTGATCCTCTTCATCATGGATGAGGGCCCCGGCCTGCCGGACGATCAGTTCGAGCGCATCTTCGAGCCCTATTACCGGCTCAGCACGGATCAGGCCGGCACCGGCCTCGGCCTTGGCATCGCCCGCAACATTGCCCACGCCCACGGCGGCGATCTGGTGCTGGAAAACCGTCCGCAAGGTGGCCTGCAGGCCACGCTCTCCCTACCAAGGCAGTAACCTTATGAAGTGGTTGTCTTTTTCTGTCATCGCCCTGCTCTCTGCTCCCGTTGCCGCCTCCCAGGTGGAGGTACTGCACTGGTGGACATCCGGCGGCGAAGCGAAAGCGGTCGAAGTGCTCAAATCCGAGTGGACCAAACAGGGCAACCAGTGGAACGACTTCGCGGTACAGGGCGGCGGCGGCAAGAGTGCCATGACGGTATTGAAGAGCCGGGCGCTGGCGGCAAACCCGCCCGAAGCGGCCCACCTCAAGGGTTACGAGCTCAAGGAGTGGGCCGGACTCGGCTTTTTGCGCGATCTTAGCCCGATGGCCGAACACCTCGGCTGGTACGGTCAGATGCCGCCCATGGTGCGTGCCACCCTCAGCCAGAATGGTGCCCTGATGGCGGTGCCCACCGGCATCCACCGGGTCAACTGGTTGTGGCTCAACCGCAAGGTGTTCGAGCGCAACAAGCTGACTCCGCCCACCGACTGGGCCCAGTTTGTCACCGTCGCCGACCAGCTTAAAAAACGGGACATCACCCCGCTCGCCATCGGCAACGAGCCTTGGCAGCTGGCGGTACTGTTTGAAACGGTGGCACTCGGTGAGGGCGGTAAAGAATTCTATCGCAAGGCGTTCCTCGAGCAGGACAGCGCCACCCTGACCGGCCCCGACATGGTGCGGGTGCTGATCCGCTTCCAGCAGCTGCGCGCCTATGTGCCGCAAAAATACGCCGGTCTGAAGTGGCATCAGGCCACCAATCTGCTGGAGAGCGGTGGCGCCGCCATGCAGGTGATGGGGGACTGGGTGAAGGGGGAGCTGAGCGCGGGCAACTATCGGCCGGGTGAGGATATCGCCTGTCTGCCGAGCCCGGGCAGCGCCGGGCTATTCAGCTACAACCTCGACTCCATCGCCATGTTCAAACAGCGGGATCCGGCCCAACTGCAAGCGCAGGGCGATCTGGCCCAGCTGCTGATGACGCCGAAATTCCAGGAAGAGTTCAATCGGGTGAAGGGGTCGATCCCGGCGCTGACCAATCCCGACATGAGCAAGTTCGACCGCTGCGCCGTACGCTCCTATCAGGACTTCCTGCTGGCGGAAAAGCAGGACAACCTGCTGCCCAGCATGGCGGAAGGGATGGCGACGCCGACCAATATGCGGCAGGCGATCCTCGATGTGCTGAGCAACTTCTTCAACGACCCCAAGGCCAACCCGGAGCAGACGGCGCTGCATCTGGAGCGGGCGATGCGCTCGACCCGCTGATCCGGGCACATTGCCAAACGGCAGAAATGACAAAGGCGGAATTGCTCCGCCTTTGTTGTTGAATCGTCATCCGATTCAGGATTGATCGTTCTCGTCCTCATCCTCGTCATAGTAATCGCTGAGCTCGATCCAGAGCCCCAACCCGACCATCACCATAGAGCCGAACCAGGTACCGGTATTCCCGATCGGGCTGCCCATCACTATCATGGCGAAGGACAAGAACCCCATGCCTGCATAGGCTTGTAATCTGCCGTAGGAGACCTGCATATTCACCTCCTTGTTGAATATGGTTCAATTTTTATATTACTCGTCCGACGCAAGCTGGATAGGGCCGAATAACATTTCGGTTACATATGCTGGTTAATGGGGTGTTTGTTTGATTATTTTTTAGCCCTGAGTATCATTGGCAGCCGAATAGGTTGAAGGTTGATAATAGATGAGTGATTTATTCTGCGATGCGACCCACGAGTTGGACGCAATCGGGCTTCGTTGCCCGGAACCCGTTATGATGGTTCGCAAGAAAGTGCGGCTGATGGCGGATGGCGAGACCCTGCTGGTCAGCGCCGACGATCCTTCAACCACCCGCGACATCCCCAGTTTCTGCCGCTTTATGGATCACACCCTAGTCGCCAGCGAGACAGAGCAGGCCCCCTACCGCTATCTGATCCGCAAGGGTCAATAAGCCCCCGTACCGGAGCACTCCATGACAACCATTACCCGAATCGGCACCACCCAGCGTTGGTCAGACGTGGTCATCCACAATGGCACCCTCTACGTGGTGGAAGTGCCCGTCAGCGAAGAGGCCGACATCCACCAGCAGACCCGCGAAGTGCTGGCAAGCCTGCAACGCCTGCTGGAAGCCAACGGCTCCGGCGTCGACAAGATCCTGATGGCCAATATCTATCTCAAAGACATTCAGGACATCGCTGCCTTCAACGAGCAGTGGGATGCCTGGATCCCGGCTGGCACCGCACCCGTGCGTGCCTGCGTACAAGCCCGCCTCGCCCACGAAGGCTACAAGGTGGAAGTGCAGCTGACTGCGGCAGTCTAAGAGGCGCTTATCCCCCTCATCCCCGCCCCTTCTCCCACGAGGGGAGAAGGGAGCAAGCAACAAGGCGTCATTGCTCGCCACGGCGCCAATAGAAAGGCCCCGCCATCACTGGCGGGGCCTTTTCGTTACCGAAACCTGAACGACTTAGGCGGTCGGGGTCAGGGTAATGGTCACGCGGCGGTTCTGGGCTTTGCCAGCAGCGGTGCTGTTGGTAGCAACCGGCTGATCCGGGCCCACGCCGGTGGTGGAAATGCGGCTACCTGCTACGCCCTGACCAATCAGCTGGGCGGCAACGGCATCGGCACGATCCCGGGAAAGCTTCATGTTCAGATCGCGGGAACCGGTGCTGTCGGTGTGACCGACCACGTTCAGGCGGGTCTTGTCGAACTCGGCAACGACCATGGCCACGCCGGAGAGGGTGTTGGCACCGGCCGCTTTCAGCTGGGAGCTGGAGCTGTCGAAGGTGACGTTGTTCGGCATGTTGAGGATCAGCTCATTGCCATTGCGGGTCACGCTGACGCCGGTGCCCTGCAGTTTCTCGCGCAGCTTGGCTTCCTGCACGTCCATGTAGTAGCCGATACCGCCACCCAGCGCCGCGCCGGCAGCAACGCCGGTCAGGATGCCCTTCTTGCGGTCACCCTTGCTGGAGGAGAGCGCACCTACGGCCGCACCGGCAGCGGCGCCAGCCAGCGCGCCCCAGGCACCTTTGGAGGTCTGGGATTCACCTGTGTAGGGGTTGGTGGTACAGCCGCTCAGGGCAACGGTCAGTGCCAGAGCAGGCACCAGGATCTTGGCTCGCATGAAAAAACCTCTGTGAAAACAATCCGGCACCATGCCGGGGGCCGGATTGTAACGCGCTGGCACGCCATTGTCTGACGCAAGCCTGAACAGACGGCGAGAGTGGTGTTTTTTTGGGCAATCGGCGGGTTATCAGCGCGGTAACTGACACTCGGCATGGCAAGGACAGCTGACCAGATGATCGTTCACCATCCCCACCGCCTGCATAAAGGCGTAACAGATGGTGCTGCCGACGAAGTTGAAGCCGAGCTTCTTGAGCGCTTTCGACATGGCATCCGACTCCGGTGAGGTCGCAGGAATATCGCCGTTGCCCTGCCGCTGGTTGACGATGGGGGCGCCGCCAACAAAGCCCCACAGGTAGTCGGCGAAGTCGATCCCCTGCTCCTGCAACGCCAGATAAGCGCGGGCATTTCTGATGATCGACTGCACCTTGAGCCGGTTACGGATGATGCCGCTGTCCTGCATCAACCGCTCTACATCCTGCTCGTCGAAGCGGGCAATCTGCACCGGATCAAAGTCGGCATAGGCGCGGTAGTAGCTCTCGGTGCGCTTGAGGATGGTGATCCACGACAGCCCCGCCTGCTGGCCGTCGAGGCAGAGCTTGGCAAACAGCTCGCGCGAGTCATAGACCGGCCTGCCCCACTGTTTGTCATGGTATTCAATGTATTCCGGGTCCTTGGTCACCCAGGCGCAGCGCAGTTCCATTTCCTCTCCCTCGTTATTTCAGCGGTTTGCCCGACCCTGCCCACTCTGCAGGCGGCACTGCTCACATCATATACCGGACATCCCGCCCGACCAGCCAGGGCGCAGCACCATCCCGCGAATCCGCTGCAATTTCGCCTATTATCCGACCATGCCAGACGGTATACTCCCTCGGTTCACATTCAGCAAATCTTGCTCTGATTTTCACTTCGCGCGAAAAAAATTATGCAAAAATTCGATGTCAAAACCTTTCAGGGCCTGATCCTGCAGCTGCAGGACTATTGGTCCCGCCAGGGCTGTACCATCATTCAGCCGCTGGATATGGAAGTGGGTGCCGGTACCTCCCACCCCATGACTTGTCTGCGTGCCCTGGGCCCGGAGCCCATCGCCTGCGCCTACGTGCAACCGTCCCGCCGTCCGACTGACGGCCGCTACGGTGAAAACCCGAACCGCCTGCAGCACTACTACCAGTTCCAGGTGATCATCAAGCCTTCCCCCGACAACATTCAGGAACTCTATCTGGGCTCCCTGAAAGAGCTGGGCATGGATCCCGAGATCCATGACATCCGCTTCGTGGAAGACAACTGGGAAAACCCGACTCTGGGTGCCTGGGGTCTGGGTTGGGAAGTGTGGCTGAACGGCATGGAAGTGACCCAGTTCACCTACTTCCAGCAGGTTGGCGGCCTCGAGTGCAAGCCGGTCACCGGCGAGATCACCTACGGTCTCGAGCGTCTGGCCATGTACATTCAGGGCGTGGACAGCGTCTACGATCTGGTCTGGTCTGACGGCCCGCTGGGCAAGACCACCTACGGCGACGTGTTCCACCAGAACGAAGTGGAGCAATCCACCTACAACTTCGAACACGCCGATGTGGAGTTCCTGTTCCACTGCTTCGAGCAGTACGAGAAGGAAGCCCAGAATCTGCTGGCACTGGAAAAACCGCTGCCGCTGCCTGCCTACGAGCGCATCCTCAAAGCCGCTCACTCCTTCAACCTGCTGGATGCCCGCAAGGCCATCTCGGTCACCGAGCGTCAGCGCTACATCCTGCGCATTCGCACCCTGACCAAGGCCGTGGCAGAGGCATACTACGCCTCCCGCGAAGCGCTGGGCTTCCCTATGTGTCAGCGCAGTGAGAACAAGCAAGGTTAAGGAACGGACATGGCACAACATACATTTCTGGTAGAGATCGGTACTGCTGAGCTGCCGCCCAAAGCCCTGCGCTCCCTGGCCGAAGCCTTTGCCGACAACTTCAAAGCCGAACTGACCAAGGCCGATCTGGCCTTCGGCGACGTCGAGTGGTTTGCCTCACCGCGCCGTCTGGCGCTGAAGGTAAGCGAGCTGGCCGGCGAACAGCCGAGCAAGAGCGTCGAGAAGCGCGGCCCGGCCGTAGCGCAGGCGTTCGATGCCGAAGGCAAGCCGACCAAGGCTGCCGAAGGCTGGGCCCGTGGCAACGGCATCACAGTTGAGCAGGCCGAGCGTCTGGTCACCGACAAGGGCGAGTGGCTGGTTCACACCGCCAAGGTCGAAGGCCGTCCGGCCAAAGATCTGCTGGGCGAGCTGGTTAGCCAGGCGCTGGCCAAACTGCCCATCCCGAAAATGATGCGCTGGGGCGACAAGACCATCCAGTTCGTGCGTCCGGTCTTCACCGTGACCCTGCTGCTGGATGGAGAGCTGGTGCCCGCCCACATTCTGGGTATCGACTCTGCCCGCACCATCCGCGGTCACCGCTTTATGGGCGAGAGCGAGTTCACCATCGACAACGCCAGCCAGTACCCGCAGATCCTGCAGGAGCGCGGCATGGTGATTGCCGACTTTATGGCGCGCAAGGCCAAGATCAAGGCTGACGTCGAAGCGGCCGCTGCCGCCTTCGGTGGCGTGGCCGACCTGGACGACGCCCTGCTGGAAGAAGTGACCGCACTGGTCGAGTGGCCTGTGGTGCTGACCGCCAACTTCGAAGAGAAGTTCCTGGCCGTGCCGGCTGAAGCGCTGGTGCACACCATGAAGGGTGACCAGAAGTACTTCCCGGTCTACGACAAGAACGGCAAGCTGCTGCCGAAGTTCATCTTCGTCACCAACATCGAGTCCAAAGACCCGAGCCAGATCATCAGCGGCAACGAGAAGGTGGTTCGCCCCCGTCTCTCTGACGCCGAGTTCTTCTTCAAGACCGACCTCAAGCAGACCCTGGCCTCCCGCCTGCCGCGCCTTGAAACCGTGCTGTTCCAACAACAGCTGGGTACCGTCAAGGCCAAGGTCGAGCGTATCGAGACCGTCGCCGGCTTTATCGCCGAGCGTATCGGCGCCGACGTGGCTCAGGCCAAGCGTGCCGGTCTGCTCTCCAAGTGTGACCTGATGACCAACATGGTCGGTGAGTTCACCGACACCCAGGGTGTCATGGGGATGCACTACGCCCGTCACGATGGCGAAGACGAAGCAGTGGCCGTGGCCCTCAACGAGCAGTACATGCCGCGCTTTGCCGGTGATGCCCTGCCGTCCGGTCTGGTTGCCTGCGCCGTCGCGCTGGCCGACAAGTTCGACACCCTGGCCGGTATCTTCGGCATCGGCATGCTGCCCAAGGGTGACAAGGACCCGTTCGCCCTGCGTCGCGCCGCCATCGGTGCCCTGCGCATCATGACCGAGAAACAGCTGGATCTGGATCTGGTTGAACTGGTTGAAGAAGCGGTACGCGTCTACGGCGACAAGCTGACCAACAAAACCGTCGTTACCGACGTGGTCGACTTTATGCTGGGCCGCTTCCGCGCCGCCTATCAGGACGAAGGCATCGGTGCCGACGTGGTGCTGGCCGTACTGGCCCGCCGCCCAACCCGTCCGCTCGACTTCGATCGTCGCGTCAAGGCCGTCAGCCACTTCCGCACTCTGGATGCCGCACTGGCACTGGCTGCCGCCAACAAGCGCGTGAGCAACATTCTGGCCAAGGTCGAAGGCGAACTGCCGACTGCCGTCAAACCGGAACTGCTGGTCGATGCCGCCGAGAAGGCGCTGGCTACCCAGGTTGCCGAACTGCAAGCCGAACTGGCCCCGCTGTTCGCCGCCGGTGACTATCAGGCTGCCCTCACCCGTCTGGCCGCCCTGCGCGAGCCGGTTGATACCTTCTTCAACGAAGTGATGGTGATGGCCGACGACGAAGCCCTCAAGGCCAACCGTCTGGCACTGCTGAACAACCTGCGCAACCTGTTCCTGCAAGTCGCGGATATCTCCCTGCTGCAGTGATCTTGGTTGGGTTAGTGATATAAAAAACGGCGCCGTAAGGCGCCTTTTTTTGTTTTTGATCACATAAACATCAATGCTATTTCATATGGAGGCTTCCTCACTTGACCATTACAAGTTATATGGAGGATATTAATATTAGCTTTGTTTTTCTGGGAAAATACAATGACTATTGTTGAGGCGATAAAAGAAGTTCTTAGCTTAAATAACAAACCAATGACCTCACAGGAAATATATAGTGAAATCATATCTAGAGGGCTATATGAGTTTGGAGCAAAGCAACCAGAATCTATTGTAAACAGTAAGTTACGAAAGCATTGTTTTGGATTGGACTTTCCATCCTCTAGTCCTGCAAAGCATTTTATAATATCTAGTAAGAATGGAAAGATAACTAAATACTTTATATTTGAAAACCTCCAGCAACAGAAGTTACTGAGCAAAAAAGAAGTCACCGAAACAAGTACGGATAAAATTCCAGAAGAGAAACTCCATGATGCATATCGGGAGCATATCAATAATGTTAAATCCCTTCTACTAGAAAGAATTCTAGCATCTGACCCTGCATTTTTTGAAAGGCTAGTTGTTGATCTATTACTGTCAATGGGTTATAGCGGAAACTCCCCAGATGCAGGATTAGTTAGTGGATCTCCTGGAGATGGTGGCATTGACGGCGTGATAAAAGAAGACAAACTTGGTCTAGATAAAATATATATTCAAGCCAAGAGATATGCAGAGAAAAGCATTGGAAGACCCGATGTACAACAATTTGTTGGCGCAATGGAAATGTCCAAAAAGGAGTTTTCATCACAACGTCGTCATTTTCAAAAACTGCCATTGAGTATGCAGCAAAACAACAAAAAAGTATTATTTTAGTAGATGGAATTCTTTTATGTGACTTAATGATTAATCATGGTGTAGGAGTGTCAACTATTAAAAACTACTCCACATTTAAAGTTGACAATGACTATTTTGAAGATGATTGAAATTTTTGATCGTAGGTTCGATTAGCCGTCAGGCGTAATCGGACATTCGCGTAAATGGATTCTCCCGCCATAACGGCCAGCCTAATTCCACCCTCCGGTTGGCCGACACGGTTACACGGCAACAACCGTAATCAAAGCCTCTCGTTCGTCCGATTACGCTTCGCTAATCGAACCTACAGGGGGGTGATGAGCTGTTATCATTTGAGACAGTGCCCAGCGCAGCCACGCCCCAAGAGGAGAGTCATGGATATACCTGCCGCCCCCGCCCCGTCCATCTGCCAGCTGTGTCAGGAGAAAGCAGAGCTCGGCTTCGACTTCACCATGGCTTTTCAGCCCATCGTCGATTGCAGCCAGCGCACCATCTTCGGCTATGAGGCGCTGGTGCGGGGGCTCCACAACGAGCCGGCGCAGAGCGTGATTGCCCGGGTCAACGACGACAACCGCTACCGCTTCGATCAGCTGTGCCGCATCAAGGCCATCGCGCTGGCGGCCCGACTCGGGATGAAGGGGATGCTGAGCATCAACTTTCTGCCCAATGCGGTCTATCGCCCGGAGCGCTGCATCCGCACCACCCTGCAGGCGGCCCGCGAGCACCACTTCCCCATCGAGCAGATCATGTTCGAGCTGACCGAGGTGGAGCAGGTGCAGGATAGCCAGCATCTTCGCGGCATCGTCGATCACTATCAGGCCCTCGGCTTCAAAACGGCGATCGATGACTTTGGCGCCGGTTACTTGGGCCTCAACCTGCTGGCCGATTTTCATCCCAACATCGTCAAACTCGATATGCACCTGCTGCGCGGCATCGACCAGGACCCGACCCGACAAGCCATAGTGCGCCACTGTCTGGCGCTGTTTGCCGAGTTGCAGATCACCCCGCTGGCGGAGGGGATCGAGACCCGCGAAGAGATGGCCTGCCTGCGGGAGATGGGCATCAACCTGATGCAGGGCTACCTGTTCGCCCGCCCCGGCTTCGAAACCCTGCCCGAAGTGGATTTCGCCAGCTTATAAGCCAGTCGGTCTGCACTGCCTCCCCCTCAGCCCACTCCCACCCGAATATGAAAACGGACACCCGAGGGTGTCCATGTGCATACCCTATGACCTTGCGCCATGGTCACACAGTCACCCTCCCCGGTTAATGGGTCAGCTGTGGCAACAGTTGCAGCAGGTGAGCCCGTATCGCCAGCGGCGTCTGGCTAACCCAGATCTCCAGCAGGCCATACGCGAGCAACGGCAGCACCAGCAGCAACAGGCAGAGCAGCCCCAGCAAACGGCTTGGTGCAAGCCGCTTCACCTTGCTGCCAAGGTGCAGGGCCTCGACCCGCTTGGGGCAGGCGGCCACGCAGCTCAGGCAGCCGGTGCACTCCAGGCTGCGTACCGCAATAAGCTGGTGCACCGCAATGCGCGATGGACAGGCCCGGCTGCACTTGTCGCAGTCATGACCCTGGCTTCGCAGGCAGCGGGCCGGGTCACGGCGAATGCGCAGCGGCGTCAGTAGCCCCAGCAGGGCGAGCCAAGCGCCATAGGGGCAGAGGTAGCGGCAGAATCCCTGACGAAAGGTCGCGGTAAGCAGCAACACCCAGCCGAGGCACAGACCCGAGATCAGGGTCAGGTTGAAGAAGAAGGCCCCCATCTTCATATCCGCCGCCTGATGGTAGGGGCTGGTGAAGTAGCCGGGCAGGGCAGCAGCCGGCACCGCCAGCAGGATGATGAAGAGCAGAAAGCCGAGCACCAGAAATTTCTGGGTGCGCAGGGCAAGATCCAGCCAGCGAGGCGGGCTCCACTCCCCTGGCAGCAACCGGTGGCGCAGGCCATGCAGCCACTCCCCCACCAGCCCGAGCGGACAGAACCAGGCACAGAACGCCCGCCCCAGCAGCAGGGCCGACAGGGAGAGCACCAGTACGCTGACGGTGGCCGCCGGATGGTGGGGATCCACCAACCCCTGCGCGAACCAGGCCCGCAGCCCGAGGCCACCGGCGATGGGCAGGAAGGCATCCACCACATCCGGGCGCTCCAGCCAGGGGCTCATCCCCTGTCCCAACTGCCAGATATGCAGGCTGTATTGCACTGTGACCAGCCCCCAGCAGAGCAGCAGCAGATGGCGAGTGCCTGCCCGCAACTGCTGACTGTCGATCGCCCCGAACACGGGCAGCGGCCGCCTCTGATGCCGGAGGGCAAGCACGGCGGTGACCGTCCCCAGTGCGAGCCAGAGCAGGCTGTCCGCCGCCAGCAACCAGACCAGCCCCAGCAGGCCGAGCGCAAGACGCCCCGGCCAGCCGGTGCGCACCTGCCACGCCAACAACACCAGATAAACCATACCGGCCACCATGGTTATCGCTTCAATCACGCTCATGCATCCCCCACTGCCTACATCCGGATCCGGCAGCAAGGATAACTAACATTTGAGTTGATTATTTTGATCTGCATGGGCCGAGGGAGGAGTTATGGCCAATGCCTCCCTCGCAGGCTCTCCCCTCTTTCAACGACACGCTGCCTCATCAGCCAGGCACTAGCCGCGGGCACGGTGGAGGTGGTAGTCAACGTGATAGTCGTTGGCATTACGGAACATGATGGAGTAGTTGAGGAACTCTCCGCTCTCGCTGTATGAGAGTGAGGTAAGCCGCAGGATAGGGGCCCCCTGCTCGATATGGAGCAGCTCGGCAGTAGCCCGATCCGCCAGCACGGCACTGAAGCACTCATAGTTGCCCGCAATCGCGATGCCGCACTCCCGTTCGATGTAGTCGAATTTGGACCCTTCCAGATGGGCGACCGACAGATTGCGAAACAGTCTGACCGGCATGTAGCTCTCTTCCAGCAGCAGAGCCCGACCATCCACCGAGCGGATCCGGCTGGAGTAGTAGACAGGTTCATTCACCTTCACCCGCAGCTGACTGGCGATGGCCGGTGGCGCAGGCATGGTGCGAAATTCCAACACCTGGCTGGTCAAAGTACGCCCCTGCTCGCGCATCAGTTCGGTAAACCCGCTCAGCCCTTTGGTCTCATGCTGGACATCCTTTTTCGTCACATAGGTGCCGCTGCCGTGGCGCCGCTCGACCAATCCCCACTCGATCAACATGTCTACCGCTTTGCGAATGGTCATGCGGGAGACGCCATACTGTTCTGCCAGCGCTTTTTCGCCCGGCAACACATCACCCACCCGGCACTCGGCACCGTTTACCCTGATCCTGAGTCGATCAGCCACCGATTTATAGATCACTGCTAGACATCTCCTGTGGTCACAACGCCAACCATCTTATTCTGAATCAAGTGACTAAATTGCTTAAAAACAATAACTTAACTTTCAACTAAAGCTGCAAGAACATCACGAAACCAAGAGGTACAACAATATCGCAAAAGTTAGACATCTTTGTCTAAATAACTGCATGCGTCAGATCACATTATTCCAAGATATTTCATGAGGTCTCTTTTTATCGTTGCTAATTTGCATCAGGCAACACCGGCAAGGATTCGATTAGCTATTTCAACCAAGGGACAATATATGCTCAGTCAAATTCAACGTTTTGGCGGAGCAATGTTCACTCCTGTACTGCTTTTTCCTTTTGCAGGTATGGTAGTAGGCATTGCAATTATGCTGAAAAACCCGATGTTTGTCGGTGAATCACTGGCAAACCCACAAGGATTATTCTTCCAGATCATCCATATTATTGAAGAGGGTGGCTGGACAGTATTCAGGAATATGCCGCTTATATTTGCGATTGGCCTGCCAATCGGTCTGGCAAATAAGGCACAAGCCAGAGCCTGTCTGGCTGTATTGGTCAGTTTCATGACCTGGAACTATTTTATCAACGCCATGGGCATGACCTGGGGCAGTTATTTCGGGGTCGACTTCAGTCAGGATGTAGGGGGTGAAAGTGGCCTCGCCATGGTAGCGGGGATCAAGACCCTGGATACCAGCATCATAGGAGCCATCGTCATCTCCGGCATCGTGACGGCACTGCACAACCGCCTGTTTGATCGCCAACTGCCGGTCTTTCTCGGCATCTTTCAGGGCAGCTCCTTTGTCACCATTGTCGCCTTCTTCGTGATGATCCCCTGTGCCTGGCTGACACTGCTCGGCTGGCCAAAAGTACAGATGGGCATCGCCTCCCTGCAGAATTTCATGCTGGTCTCGGGTCCGGTCGGGGTGTGGGTATACACCTTCCTCGAGCGGATTTTGATCCCGACCGGCCTGCATCACTTTATCTACGGCCCCTTCATCTTCGGCCCAGCGGCAGTAGAGGGAGGCATTCAGCTCTACTGGGCGCAGCACATGCTGGAGTTCAGCCAGAGCACTCGCCCGCTGATTGAACAGTTCCCTCAGGGTGGCTTCGCCCTGCACGGCAACTCGAAGATTTTCGGTGCCATGGGGATTGCTCTGGCCATCTATGCCACGGCAGCCAAAGAGAACAAGGCCAAGGTGGCAGGCCTGCTGATCCCGGCCACCCTGACCGCCATTCTGGTCGGTATCACCGAGCCGCTGGAGTTCACCTTCCTCTTCATCTCGCCTCTGCTGTTTGCCATCCACGCCCTGCTGGCAGCCACCATGTCGACTGTGATGTACCTGTTTGGTGTGGTCGGCAACATGGGTGGAGGTCTGCTCGACCAGTTCCTGCCGCAGAACTGGATACCCATGTTCCACAACCATGCGGGAATGATGTTCACCCAGATCGCTATCGGGTTGGTCTTTACCGGAATCTGGTTCCTGATATTCCGCGCGCTGATTATCAGACTCAATCTTAAAACACCGGGCCGGGAAGACAGTGAAATAAAGCTTTATTCCAAGTCAGATTATCAGGCAGCCAAAAACCAGCGTGGCAGTGATAGTGCAACACAAATTATCGAAGCGCTTGGTGGAGTCAAAAATATACGCAGTCTGAATAATTGTGCCACCCGCTTAAGAATATCGCTGGTTAACAGCAAGCTAGCCGCTGCAGATGAGGAGTTTATTAAATTAGGGGCCCATGGTGTCGTCCGCCATGGCGATAGTATCCAGGTAATTATCGGTCTGCATGTACCTCAGGTACGTGAAAATATGGAATCGATTATGAACAACAGTCATCAACAATCATCTTTAGTAATGGAGTCATGATCATGAAAAAATTCTCTGTAGTCATTGCCGGTGGTGGCAGCACTTTTACTCCTGGTATCGTTCTGATGTTGCTGGAAAATCAACATCGCTTCCCGCTCAAGGAGATCAAATTCTACGACAACGATGGTGCCCGTCAGGAGATCATCGCCGAAGCCTGCAAAATCCTGCTGAAAGAGAAGGCTCCCGAGATCGCCTTCAGCTATGGCACCGACCCCAAAGCAGCGTTTAGCGATGTAGATTTCGTCATGGCCCATATCCGGGTTGGCAAATATCCGATGCGCGAGCTGGACGAGAAGATCCCGCTGCGTCATGGCGTGGTCGGTCAGGAGACCTGCGGCCCGGGCGGTATCGCCTATGGCATGCGCTCCATCGGCGGAGTGCTGGAGCTGGTCGACTATATGGAGCAGTACTCACCCAATGCCTGGATGCTCAACTACTCCAACCCGGCCGCCATCGTCGCCGAAGCGACCCGTCGCCTGCGTCCCAACGCCAAAATCCTCAACATCTGCGACATGCCGATCGGGATCGAGGGGCGCATGGCCCAGATTGCCGGTCTCAAATCCCGCAAAGAGATGCGGGTACGCTATTACGGCCTCAACCACTTTGGCTGGTGGACCCGCATCGAGGATCTGGAAGGCAACGACCTGATGCCGAAGATCAAGGAGCACGTCGCCCGCCACGGCTATGTGCCCAACAGCACCAGCCATGCCGAAGCAAGCTGGAACGATACCTTCGCCAAGGCAAAGGATGTGTGGGCGCTCGACCCGGATACCCTGCCCAACACCTATCTGAAGTACTACCTCTACCCGGACTATGTGGTGGCCCACTCCAATCCGGAACACACCCGTGCCAACGAGGTGATGGAGCACCGCGAGAAGCAGGTCTTCACCGCCTGTAGCGACATCGTCAGGGCAGGTAATTCAGCAGCGGGCGAGCTGGAGATCGATGAACACGCCTCCTATATCGTTGACCTGGCAACCGCCATTGCCTTCAACACCCAGGAGCGGATGCTGCTGATCGTTCCCAATCGCGGCGCCATCCCCAACTTTGACCCGGAAGCCATGGTCGAGATCCCCTGCCTGGTCGGCAGTAGCGGGCCAGAGCCGTTGCAGGTGGGCAGCATCCCGCTGTTCCAGCAGGGCATGATGGGCCAGCAGGTCGCGGTCGAGAAACTGGTGGTCGAAGCCTGGGTCGAGCACTCTTACCAGAAGCTGTGGCAAGCGATCACCCTATCCAAGACAGTGCCCAGTGCATCGGTGGCCAAGTCCATTCTCGATGACTTGATAGAGGCCAACAAAGCCTACTGGCCGGAACTGAAATAAACCGCCCATAAACAAAAACCCCCTCGTGACAGAGGGGGTTTTTCGTGTTGGCAACGGGTGCGGATTAACGCAGCGGTTTGACCGAGCGACGGACAATCAGCTCGGGCTGTACCGTCATCGACTCCACTTCCAGCTCCTTGTTGCGGATCCGGCTGACCAGATGCTTCACCGCCAGCTGGCCCAGTTCGGCCTTCGGGTGACGGATGGTGGTCAGCGGCGGGCTGGAGAAGCGCGCCATCTCCACATCGTCGTAACCGATGATGGAGATATCGTCCGGCACCTTGACTCCGGCTTCCCAGGCTGCGCAAATCGCGCCGATCGCCATGGGATCGTCGAAGGCAAAGACCGCGGTCGGGCGAGGCTGCAGGGCCAGGATGCGCTGCATGGCATCGAAGCCGCTCTGGCTCTCGTAATCCCCTTCAAAGACCTGTTCATCTTTGAGGGTCAGACCGTGCTCGCCCAGCGCATCACGTACCCCGTCCAGCCGCTGCTGGGTGGTCGGCTTGGAGAGCTGGCCAGTGATGCAGACGATGTCGCGGTGCCCCAGCTCCAGCAGATGGCGTACGGCCATGCGGGCGCCGATGCGGGCGTTGTCGTTGATGACGTTGGCGAAATCGCACTCCGTCCCCCAATCCAGTACCACCTGCGGCACGTTCTTGTGGATGCGCAGCATGTCGCGCAACGGAGTGTCGATATCGGTCCCCAATACCAGCAGACCATCCACCCGTTTTTCCATCAGCATTCTCAGGTAATGCTGTTGGCGAGGCGGCTGGTTTTCGGTGTTGCAGAGGATCAGGCTGTAGCCCTGTTCGAAGCAGTACGCTTCAACCCCTTGCACCACTTCCGCGAAGAAGGGGTTTACGCTGGTGGTGACCAGCATGCCAATGGTCTTGGTCGAATTTATCTTAAGACTGCGCGCTACCGAGTTGGGCGCGTAGTTGAGTTCTGCCACCGCCTCAATCACTTTCTGGGTCGCGTCTTCGCTGACCCGCCGAGTGTGGTTGAGCACATGTGAGACGGTGGAGATGGATACGCCTGCGCGCGAGGCGACATCCTTGATAGTGGCCATCTCTGTCTCCTGACTGTCAAAGGCGGAACATTAGCAGATTTCCCGAATAAAGGCTTGGTTTTAACGGGCTCTGCCACGGAATTGTCAATGCCGGCTAATTTAGGCGCTCATTTCTGTTTGCGCAAACGATTAATGGTCAAAATGGGAGCACCATCAGAGTAAAATATCACCAGACTAATCCTCTGTGCTTCATCATAATCACCTCTGGTTACCAAGATGTTAAGGCGAAAATCGATACTAAATTCCAATTAAACACAAATGACAGGTCATTTATTTCAAAATAAGCCCACCCCACCCCCTCTGGTTAGTATCTTTAACAGCTTGTTATTGCCCCGTGAGGAATGATAGAACCATACCTATAGCCGGATGCACGGGATGTCGATCCGGAATGGCACTCGTAAATGAAACAATCCACTGATTAAGGGACGAATCAATGCATAAGTTGAGCAAAATTACAGTAAGCGCAGCGGTTTCTTTGGCTCTGTTTGGATCGATCTCCATCGCACACGCGGCAGACACCATCAAGATAGGTATCGCAGGCCCGCTCACCGGCCCGGTTGCCCAGTACGGGGACATGCAGTTCACCGGCGGCAAGATGGCGGTCGAGCAGATCAACAAGGCTGGCGGCATCAATGGCAAGCAGATCGAAGCCGTCATCTATGACGATGCCTGTGATCCCAAGCAGGCGGTAGCCATCGCCAACAAGGTGGTAAATGATGGCGTCAAGTTCGTGGTCGGTCACCTCTGCTCCGACAACACCCTGCCCGCCTCCGACATCTATGAAGACGAGGGGATCCTGATGGTTACCCCCGCCTCCACCAACCCCAAGATCACCGAACGCGGTTACCAGCTGACCCTGCGCACCATCGGTCTGGATAGCGATCAGGGCCCGACTGCCGCCAAGTACATCATCGAGCAGGTCAAACCCCAGCGCGTGGCCGTTATCCACGACAAGAAGCAGTACGGTGAAGGTATCGCCTCCAGCGTCAAAGCCGCACTCGACAAGGCTGGCGTGAAGGTGGTGGCCTATGAAGGGATCACCGCCGGTGACAAGGACTTCTCCGCCCTGATCGCCAAGCTGCAGAAAGAGAACGTCGATTTCGTCTACTACGGCGGCTATCACCCTGAGCTGGGCCTGATCCTGCGTCAGGCTGGCGAGAAGGGGCTGAAAGCCAAGTTCATGGGCCCGGAAGGGGTGGGTAACAAGGATATCTCCGCCATCGGCGGCCCGGCTTCCGAAGGCCTGCTGGTGACCCTGCCGAACAAATACGATCTGGTACCTGCCAACGCCCCGCTGGTCGCAGCGTTCAAGGCCAAGGGTCAGGACTCCTCCGGCCCGTTCGTCTGGACCACCTATGCCGCGGTGCAGAGCCTGGCTGCCGGTATCGCCAAGGCGGGTGAAGATGACCCGGCCGCCGTTGCCGCCGCCATCAAGGCCGCACCGATCGATACCGTGATGGGCCCCCTGACCTGGGCACCTAACGGTGACCTGAAAGGCTTCGAATTCGGTGTGTTCCAGTGGCACGCTGACGGTACTTCCAGCCAAGTCAAATAATCTGCCGATCGGGGGTGAGTACGCTCACCCCCTCCTCTCTTTGCGGGCAAGTACAGGGAACGCAGTATGTCCGAACACCTCCTCTATCTGGTTCAGCAACTGCTGAACGGATTAACCATAGGCAGCACCTATGCGTTGATCGCCATTGGTTACACCATGGTCTATGGCATCATCGGCATGATCAACTTCGCCCACGGCGAGGTGTACATGATCGGCTCCTATGTCGCGTTTATGGTGATGGCGGGGCTCATGATGATGGGCATCGACAGCACCTTTCTACTGCTGGGGGGCGCCTTCCTGGTCAGTATCATCATCACCGGCACCTATGGCTGGAGCATCGAGCGGGTCGCCTACCGGCCACTGCGCGGTGGCAACCGGCTGATCCCTCTCATCTCCGCCATCGGCATGTCGATCTTCCTGCAGAACATGATGCGGATGGCACAGGGTTCGCGGGATATCGCCATGCCCAGCCTGATCTCCGGCGGCTGGACCCTAGGGGGTGAGGATGGCTTTCAGGCCAGCCTCTCCTATATGCAGCTGATCATCTTCGTGGTGACTTTCATCACCATGCTGGCGCTGACCCAGTTCATCGGCCGCTCCCGCATGGGCCGCGCCTGCCGCGCCTGTTCGGAAGATATCAAGATGGCCAACCTGCTGGGCATCGACACCCATGTAGTCATCTCCATCACCTTCGTGCTGGGGGCCGCGCTGGCCGCCGTCGCCGGGGTGCTGCTCGGCATGTATTACGGCGTCATCAATCCCTACCTCGGCTTTATGGCCGGTCTGAAGGCCTTCACTGCCGCAGTATTGGGCGGTATCGGCAGCATTCCGGGTGCCGTACTGGGCGGCCTGCTGCTGGGGGTGGTTGAAGCGCTCACCGCCGGTTATCTCAGCACCGAGTACAAGGATGTGATGGCGTTTGCCCTGCTCATTTTTGTGCTGCTCTTTATGCCGACCGGCATTCTGGGTCGTCCGGAAGTGGAGAAAGTGTGATGAAACATCAATTTATCCACGCCTGTATCGCCAGCCTGGTGCTGCTGGTGCTCTCTTTCTGGCTGCTCGGCTTCAAGCTGGAGACCGATGGCTCCAGCCTGCAGGTAGTGAGCCGCCTCGATGTGTCGCTGGCCTGGCTACTGGGGGGCGCCACCCTCGTTTTCTGGTTCCAGATGCTGCGCGGCCAGATCGCCAAGCTGTTTCAGGCCTCCATCAGCGGCTTCTCGGTCGGCTTCACCAAGCTGGTGCTGCCGAGCCCGGAAGAGGCACCCAAGCTCTATAACCTCACTGCCGTGCTGGTGCTGCTGTTCGCGGTGAGCTGGCCCTTTATGGCTTCTCGCGGCGCCATCGATCTCGCCACCCTCACCCTGATTTACATCATGCTGGGGCTGGGGCTGAACGTGGTGGTCGGCCTCGCCGGTCTGCTCGATCTCGGCTATGTCGGCTTCTACGCGGTCGGTGCCTACAGCTATGCCCTGCTCAACACCTACTTCGGACTGAGCTTCTGGGAGTGCCTGCCCATCGCCGGGCTGATGGCCGCGACCTTCGGCTTCCTGCTCGGTTTCCCGGTGCTGCGGCTCCGGGGGGACTATCTGGCCATCGTCACCCTGGGTTTTGGCGAGATCATCCGCATCCTGCTCAACAACATGACCACCCTGACCGGCGGCCCGAACGGGATCTCCGGCATCCCCAAGCCGACGCTGGGGGGTCTGGAGTTCAACCGCACCGTCAAGGATGGGGGCTTTGATACCTTCCACAACTTCTTCGGCATTACCTACAACGCCAACCACAAGGTGATCTTCCTCTACCTGATGGCGCTGGTGTTGGTGGTGGTGACCCTGTTTGTCATCAACCGCCTGCTGCGCATGCCCCTTGGCCGAGCCTGGGAAGCGCTGCGGGAGGACGAGATCGCCTGCAAATCGCTGGGGCTCAACCCCACCATCATCAAGCTGACCGCCTTCACCATAGGCGCCACCTTCGCGGGCTTTGCCGGCAGCTTCTTTGCCTCCCGGCAGGGCTTTATCAGCCCGGAATCCTTCGTCTTTATCGAGTCGGCCATCGTGCTCGCCATTGTGGTGCTGGGGGGCATGGGCTCCCAGATCGGGGTGGTGCTGGCTGCCATCGTGATGACGGTGCTGCCGGAGCTGGCCCGCGAATTCAACGAGTACCGCATGCTGATGTTCGGCCTCTTGATGGTGTTCATGATGATCTGGCGGCCACAGGGATTGCTACCGATGACCCGTCCGCATCTGGAGTTGAAGAAATGAGTACACATCAGAAGTTAATGGAAGTCTCTGATTTGTCGATGCGCTTCGGGGGCCTGCTGGCCGTCAACGGGGTCAAACTGGATATCGACAAGGGCGAGGTGATCTCCATCATCGGCCCCAACGGCGCGGGCAAGACCACCATCTTCAACTGCCTGACCGGCTTCTACTGCCCGAGCGGCGGCATCATCCGCTACAAGGGTGAGGAGATCCAGGGGTTGCCCGGCCACCTCATCGCCCGCAAGGGGATTGTGCGTACCTTCCAGCACGTGCGGCTGTTCAAGGAGATGACGGCGGTGGAGAACCTGCTGGTTGCCCAGCACCAGCACCTCAACACCAGCTTTATCGCCGGCCTGTTCAAGACCCCGGCCTTCCGCCGTGCCGAGCAGGAGGGGCTGGAGCGGGCCGCCTTCTGGCTGGATAAAGTGGGCCTCAAGGATCTCGCCAACCGCGCCGCCGGCAACCTGGCCTACGGTCAGCAGCGCCGCCTCGAGATCGCCCGCTGCATGGCGACCCGTCCCGAGCTGCTGATGCTGGACGAACCGGCCGCCGGTCTCAACCCGAAGGAGACCGACGAGCTGGATGAGCTGATCATGAGCCTGCGGGACGAATTCGGGGTCTCGGTGCTGCTGATCGAACACGATATGAAGCTGGTGATGGGCATCTCCAACCGCATCTTCGTGGTCAGCCAGGGCACCCCGCTGGCCCACGGCAAGCCGGATGAGATCCGCAACAACCCGGCAGTGATCAAGGCCTATCTGGGCGAGTCGTAAGGACAAAAAGATGTTAGAACTTCGCAACGTATCGACCCACTACGGCAAAATTCAGGCGCTGCACGATATCAGCGTCGAGGTGAAAGAGGGGGAAATCGTCACCCTGATCGGCGCCAACGGCGCGGGCAAGACCACCCTGCTGATGACCCTCTGCGGTGAACCCAAGCCCAGCAGCGGCTCCATCTGGTTTGAGGGGGAGCAGATCAGCTCCCTCACCACCGCTCGCATTATGCGCAAGGATATCGCCGTGGTGCCGGAGGGGCGCCGCATCTTCGCCCGCCTGACGGTGGAGGAGAACCTGCTGATGGGCGCCTTCTTCGTCGACAAGGCAGAGCAGCATGGCCTGCTGGATCAGGTATTCACCCTGTTCCCGCGCCTGCACGAACGCTTGCAACAACGGGCGGGCACCATGTCCGGCGGCGAGCAGCAGATGCTGGCCATCGGCCGTGCCCTGATGAGCAAACCACGCCTGCTGCTGCTGGATGAACCCTCGCTGGGGCTGGCCCCCATCGTCATCCAGCAGATCTTCGACACCATTGAGCAGTTGCGCCAGAAGGGGATGACCATCTTTCTGGTGGAGCAGAACGCCAACCAGGCGCTCAAGCTGGCCGACCGCGGTTATGTGCTGGAGAACGGCCACGTGGTGCTGCAAGACACGGGCGCCGCCCTGCTGGCCAACCCGGCCGTGCGGCAGGCCTATCTGGGCGGTTAACCCACTGAGCCACATGCCATATCAACAAGGGAGCCGCTGGCTCCCTTATCTTTTGTGGGGTTAGTTTGCGCCCAAGCTTGCGGTACACTGGCCCGTAATCAACCTATTCGCAGGACATCCCGATGGACCAGTTTGCCCATATCAATGCCCATGATGCCCACCAGAAACTGAGCGCGGGTGAAGCCCGTCTGGTGGATATTCGCGACCCGCAATCCTTTGAAGCGGCCCACGCGGTCGGCGCCTTCCACCTCACCAACGGCACCCTGGTGCGCTTTATGAACGAAGTGGATTTCGATACCCCGGTCATCGTGATGTGCTATCACGGCAACAGCAGTCAGGGGGCGGCCCAATACCTGCTGCAACAGGGTTATGACGAGGTCTACAGTCTGGATGGCGGTTTCGAGGCGTGGCGCCGGGAGTTTCCCATCGAGGCAGGCGAGGCATGATCCAGCTGCTGGTGCTCGACAACGCCCGCATGGCACAGGCGCTGGTGGACTATCTGGCGACGCTGGGGATCTCCTGCGAGCTGACCCAGTCCGAGCTGGGGGTCACCATCTGGTTGGCGGACGAGCTACGCCTCGCTCAGGCCCAGCTGGAGGTGAAGCGCTTTCTGGCCGAGCCGGCCCACCCGCGCTACATGGAGGCCTCCTGGCAATCCGGCCGCGCCGATGCCCGCATCGACTACAGCAAGGGGATGACGGATCCCATCACCGACTTCCTCCATCAGGCGGGGCCACTGACGCTGGTGGTCATCATCGCCTGCCTCGCCATCTACGGGATCGAGGCCATCGGCCTGCCCATCTACGATGAACTGGCCTTCCACCCGACGCTGGCTCAGTTCACCGACTGGCAGGCGTGGCGCTATTTCACCCCCGCCCTGATCCACTTCTCGGTGCTCCATCTGGTGTTCAACTTGCTGTGGTGGTGGTATCTCGGCGGCCAGATCGAACAGCGCCTCGGCAGCGGCAAGCTGCTGATCCTGCTGCTGGTGGGCGCCGCCCTGCCCAATATCGCAGAGTTCTTTGCCAGCGGCCCGCTGTTTGGCGGCCTCTCCGGCGTGGTTTATGCCCTGCTCGGCTACTGCTGGCTGCGCAGCAAGCTGCAACCGGCCTGCGGCCTGACTCTGCCACCGGCACTGATGGGCTTTATGCTGTTCTGGATGGTGCTCGGCTTCTTCGACATGCTCGGCACCAGCACCGCCAACATCGCCCACCTGGCCGGCCTGCTGGTCGGCCTGCTGCAAGGCTGGCTGGATCGCAACCACCAGCCGACCTGATTTTTCAGCAGTTTCAGAAACGAGAACGCCGCCCCGAAGGGCGGCGTTTGCTTATGGTCTGCGCAGTTACTGCTTGAGCAGGGTGTCGTCAGTCACCTTGACCGCCGCACCGCCACTCATAAAGAAGCTGGCGAACTGGGTCTGGCTCTCGGTGGTGACCGCGCCAGCCTGATCGAAGTTCTCGTCAGGAGCCAGCAGCGAGCTATGGCCCCCTTTCAGGAAGCGCGCAGCATGGTGACCCGCCGGGAGCACGCCGGAACCCTTCAGCTCTTGCAAACCCAGCACCCGGAACAGCGGCTCGGTGCCACCCAGCGGCGCAGAGGCGATGCTGTTGGGGATCACCTGATCCGGTAAGCTGAGCGCCCCATCACCAACAATTTCGGTGGCGAACAGCGGGAAGCTCTTGGCGACGCCACTGCCCAGATTGATCGGGTCGGCAGAGTCCAGCACTGACTGGGCGGCAAAGGTATAGCTCTGCAAGGTGCTCGCAGCCCCCGCCTGAGTAGCCGCATCCAGACTGGGCAGGAACTCGTTCACGAAACAGGTCGGCACCGCCGTCTGGCAACCGGGAGCATAAGCCTCAAACCCGGCCTTCAACTCAGGACTGCCCGAGGTGAGCACGCTCATCTTGATGGTCGGCCCGAAGCTCGGCGAGTTGAGCAGCAGCGGGGCGATGCCGCCACCCGGCATCGCCAGACCGCCGGTATCGAACTTGAACAGGGCATCAGCCTGAGCACTGCCGGTGGTCTGGTTGGCAACAGCCAGCAGATTGGCCCCGGTAATGGCACCGAGTGAGTGACCGAGGAAATGCACCTTCAGACCAGCACCACCCAATTGGCCACCCAGCCCCTTGGCATTGGCCAGACCGACAGCCAGGCGAAGGCCAAGCAGATCGGCCACGCTCTGTTTCAGGTTGTCCCGCGCCACCGTCAGATAACCCAAATTCAGATAGGGAGTCGGGTTCTCGGAGGTGGTGACGGTATCCATGCTGCCACTCAGGGCATAGCCACGCTCACCGTGCAGCGGGTGATCGATCACCACCACAGCAACCACCTTGTTCACTGATGGGTCTAACCCGGCACCTATCTGGCTCAGCGCCAGCGCATAGGCGTTTTCCTTGATGGAGGTGACCCCGTGCTGATAGATGATCACATCGGTGACAGTGCTGAGGTCAGTGGTGGGGGCAAAGATCCGCAGCGGTACAGATTGTACTTCGGTCAGGGTCGGCAGCGGGTTGAAACGACCGATATTGCGCTCAGCATCCAGCGGCTTGCCACCCGAGGTGAGGGTCACCCCGATCAGCTTGCTCGCCTCCCTCAGCAGATCGGCCTGACGGCTCGGATCGGCAATCAGCTCACCCAGCAGATCCGGATTCACTCCGGCGCCTACCAGCCCACCGATCACTTCGCTATCACCCGCTTTCAGCGCGTTGGCGATGGCATAGAGGCTGGGAATGGCGCCATGCCAGGATTGGGTCTTGGCCTTGTCCCATGAGCCAGCTATCGCTGGAGTAGAGAGGAAGTAAGGGAGCTTGACGGCACCGGTATACACCTTGGTCACCGCCGCGATGCCGTTCAATGTGGCATTGGCAGCGACAGCGGCAGCAATCGCATCCCGATCATCTTGAGGCAAGAATGGCTCGTTCGCCAGCTGGGTCAGGAAGGGTACCCCGCCATTGAGCGCATCAATCGTATAGGTCCCCGGCAGGTTGGTGTTGCCTTTGGCGTCCTGCTTCCACAACGATGCGGCATCCAGGGTCGGGCTCTGCAACACGGTGGCCGCAGCTCCCTTGACAGCCAGCAGCACATCGGCGCCAGATTGGGTGGCAAACCAGTCGGAGAAGATCACCCGATCGCCAGTAATCCCGGTAGCGGCCTTGAACAACGCTTCCTGCAGCGCAATCAGGCTGCTGATGCTCTGCTCCTGCGCGGTTGCACCAGCCGTCGATTTGAAGTTGCTGTAATCACCACCGGCCTTGAGCGGCGTACCACGACTGTCCTTGAGGGAGTCGGTCGCCACGATCATGTAGTAGGAAGAGGGATTGAGCGGCTTGAGCGGAACCAGATTAAGCTTGCCGTCCCCGCCAGTGACCACAAAGTCGGCCCCATAAACCAGTGGCTTGCCGCCCTTGACTCCGTTGGGTTGCAGAGTGACCGGATCCAGCGTGAGCTCGATCAGGTAGAGGGGCGCAATGGCAGAAACATACTCGCTGGCCGCCGGGGCCGGCACAGAGACACCGGTCACGGTCGCCGGTACCAGCTGGACGGGTTGGGTGGTTGACCAGCCATCAAGGGTGGAGAGGGCAGATACCGGGTTCGACAGATCAGCAGTTTCTGTCGAAAACTTCAGGGTACCATCGCTGGCGCGGGGGGCCAGCACACTCGGGCGAAGTCCATTGGCTCCACTCAGGGCATAGTCCAGGGAGCTGGTAGTATCTCCCTTGTTGTCATCTCCACCACATCCGCTCAGCAGAGCGCTGACAACAGCTGCATAAATTAGCTTCTTCTTCATTTTTTATTCTCTTTTTATAGGGTTGTTATCCATCACCAGCCAACGAGGCCATCACGACCGCGACTGCAAGACGTTAACATAAAACCAACAACCAACGAGACTCATGTTGGTCATCTTCTGCTCAGGTTTGTGGAGAGAATCAAGGTTTTACGTCAACAAAGGGGCGCAAGGGTAACAACAGTGAGTGATTAACCAGACCCGACCAGCCAGCGGGCACCATCACGACTAAAAAGCCGCCGCGATCTCGGCAAAGTGAGGGAATTGTCGGTAGAATGTCCGCCAACGCTTAAGGAGGACATCATGATCGACCCGAAGAAACTGGAAGAGATCGCCAAGCAGGTGCACAACTCCCTGCCACCCGGCATTCGCAGCATGGGTGAAGAGGCCGAGAAGAAGATGCGTCAGGTACTGCAAGCGCAGCTGGGCAAGCTGGATCTGGTCAGCCGTGAAGAGTTCGACGTGCAGACCAAGGTGCTGCTGCGTACCCGGGAAAAACTGGCCGCCCTCGAAAGCAAGCTGGCTCAGCTCGAGCAGCAGCTCGGCGCCAAAGGCGAATAACGAAAACCCCAGCTCAGCTGGGGTTTTTGCTTTGTATTGAACCTGTAAAAAGCATCACACCTGAAGCAGATACCAGGCCCGCTTGCCGCGCGCCTTGGCCTCGTACATGGCCCGGTCGGCCACCTCCAATGCCTGTCGGAAGCTCAATGGTTGCTCCTCCCACAGGGCGATGCCGATACTCAGCCCCACCCGCTGCGGGCAACCGGGTTTGGGCACGTAACCATGCATCCGGCAGATCAGGGCATCGGCCAGATGAGCCAGAGCATGGTTTGATACATCACGATGCAGATAAACCACAAACTCGTCACCGCCGTAACGGCCGCACAGGGCAGAACCCGGCATAATGAGACGCAACCACTCCGCCATCTGCTGCAGTACCTGATCACCACAAGCGTGGCCCAACTGGTCATTGATCCCCTTGAAGTCATCCAGATCGATAAAGAGCAGTGCCCCCGTCCCTTGTGGCGGCTGTAGAGCGAACGCCTTGCCAAATCCCTGCCGGTTGAGCAGGCCGGTGAGCGCATCGCAGTTGGCACGCTCTGCCAGCCGCTGCTCATAAGCCTTGCGCTGGGTGATATCGATATGGGAGCCCATGATCCGCAATGGCCTGCCCTCATCATCCCACTCCACGACGCGACCACGATCCCACAGCCAGGTGACCTCGCCTTGCGGATTGATTGTGCGGTATTCGGCTTCATAGAAGGGGGTTTTACCCTCAAGGTGGGCAAAGTAGCTGCCCATGGCATGGGCGCGATCGTCGGGATGGAGCTTGGCGCTCCACTGATCGAAATGAGGGGCCATGTCACCGGCCTGAAAGTTCTGCAGATTGAAGACCCGCAGCTCGCCGGTGGGAATGGTGCCCTGCCAGAGACAGATGCCGGTGCCATCGAGGGCGGCATTGAGCTTCTCCTGCAACAGGCCGTTTTCATGCTTCAAAGCGGCGATCTCTGCCTGCAAACGGGCTATTTCACCGCCATGAGGGGACGGGATCAGCGTTGCGACCCGCTCGACAGAACCGGTCTCTCCCCTGTCATCCTCCGCAGATGCCCTGCCCTCTTCACTCAACACTACGCCCCCTTGTGCTTGCTCTATAGATGATCTTGTCAATCCCTCACAAAGATGCCATCAGCTACGTTTGATTAGTAGCCATTCATAGTCAAAATATTGAAAAATAATGGGATAACGCCGCGATAATCCAACCATTCTGGGCGATCCGGTACTGCGACAACCCAAAAACAAAAGCCCCCGGCAAACCGGGGGCTGCGTCATCCAAGCGGGGATCCCGTCAGATAAATTCGTAGGCGTCACCGAAGATGCGCTCCGGCTCGGCACCGAGGATCTTGAACTCCTCACGCGCGGCCCCCGCCATCTCGAAGCGACCGGCGACATAGATGTCGTAGTCGTGGAAGCTGACGAAGTCATCCATGATCGCCTTGTGCACCAGTCCGCTCTTGCCGGTCCAGTCAGCATCCGGCTCCTGCACCACCGGGATAAAGGTGAGCGGCGCATAGTCACGCTCCCACTGCTGCATCTGCTCCAGTTCGTAGAGCCAGTGAGCCTGACGTACCCCCCAGTAGAAGAACACCGGGCGCTTGCTGCCTGTGTCGATCAGATATTCCAGAATGGAGCGGGCGTAAGAGAAGCCGGTGCCGCCCGCCATCAGGATCAGCGGACGGGGAGACTCATCGCGCAGGAACGCCTTGCCAGCCGGCAATTCGACCTCGATCTCCCCCTGCTCGCGCATGCGGGCCAGCACCTGACCGGCATAGGCGTTCTCGGGAGTGGCACCAATTTGCAGCTCCAGCACGCCCGGGCGGGTCGGCGAGTTGGCGATGGAGAAGGGGCGCTTGTCCGAATCGCTCATCACCACCAGCAGATACTGGCCCGGCTTGAAGCTGATCGCTTGCTGCGGCGTCAGAGCCACATGCCAGATGGTGTCGACATATTCGCGCAGTTCCTCTACGCGGCATTTGATACGTTGCATTCTTGTCCTTGTGGCGGGCTCGCTCGGCCCGCTTCGCTCATTGTTTCACTATGGAGTGACGACCAGCAGCCCTGGCCCCGTCAGTCGAGAATACTCAAATCAGTGCGGATCGCATCACTTTTTGCAGCAAAGCTGTCATGTTTGCCTCATCCGAGGATATTGAGCTCATCCCAGATGGCATCGACCTTCTGCTTCACCGCCTCATCCTGAACTATGGGCTGACCCCACTCCCGATTGGTCTCGCCCGGCCACTTGTTGGTGGCATCCAGCCCCATTTTGGAGCCGAGACCGGAGACCGGCGAGGCGAAGTCCAGATAGTCGATCGGCGTATGCTCGATCAAGGTGGTGTCCCGTGCCGGGTCCATCCGGGTGGTGATGGCCCAGATCACATCCTTCCAGTCGCGGGCGTTGACGTCATCGTCACACACCACCACGAACTTGGTGTACATAAACTGGCGCAGGAATGACCAGACTCCCAGCATCACCCTCTTGGCGTGGCCCGGGTAACGCTTCTTGATGGTCACCACCGCCATCCGGTAGGAGCACCCCTCCGGCGGCAGATAGAAGTCCACAATCTCGGGGAACTGCTTCTGCAGCAGCGGCACGAACACCTCGTTCAGCGCCAGACCCAGTACCGCCGGTTCATCGGGCGGACGGCCGGTGTAGGTGCTGTGATAGATGGCATCGCGCCGCTTGGTGATGTGGGTGATGGTAAAGACCGGGAACTCGTCCACCTCGTTGTAGTAACCGGTGTGGTCGCCATAGGGCCCTTCCGGCGCCATCTCACCCGGCTCCAGATAGCCTTCCAGCACGATCTCGGCGCTGGCGGGCACCTCCAGATCGCAGCTGATGGCCTTGATCACCTCGGTACGGCTGCCGCGCAGCAGACCGGCAAAGGCATATTCGGAGAGAGTATCCGGCACCGGCGTCACCGCGCCGAGAATGGTCGCCGGATCGGCACCGAGTGCCACCACCACCGGGAATCGCTCGCCCGGGTGGGCCTCCTGCCACTCGCGAAAATCGATGGCACCGCCACGATGATCCAGCCAGCGCATGATCAGCTTGTTTTTGGCGATCTTCTGCTGGCGATAGATGCCGAGGTTCTGGCGCTTCTTGTAGGGGCCGCGGGTGATGGTGAGGCCCCAGGTGACCAGCGGCGCCACATCGCCGGGCCAGCAGTGCTGGATCGGGATCTGGTCGAGATCGACCGCATCGCCCTCCTGCACCACCTGCTGGCAGGGGGCGGAAGAGAGGCGCTTGGTCGGCATGTTGAGCACCTGCTTGAAGATCGGCAGCTTCTCCATCAGCTCCTTGAATCCCTTGGGCGGCTCGGGCTCCTTGAGATAGGAGAGCCAGACCCCGACCTGACGCAGAGCGCCCACATCGGGCTGCCCCATGCCCATGGCAACCCGATCCGGGGTGCCGAACAAATTGGTCAGCACCGGCATGGTGTAGCCTTTGGGATTTTCGAACAGCAGAGCCGGGCCACCCGCACGCAGGGTGCGATCGCTGATCTCGGTCATCTCCAGATAGGGGTCTATCTCGCGGGTGATGCGCTTGAGTTGTCCGTTTTGTTCCAGCTGCGCGATGAAATCACGCAAATCCTTGTATTTCATGCAAGTTCCCAACCGGGTTCAGGAGGTCACGCATTATAACCCTGGCTGCCCATCGGGTGTACCCGAATCAGGCAGCAGACTCGGTGCTGCGGGGGGGAGATCACGCTGGCCGAGGCGTCTGGCAAGGCCGGAGAGCAACTGGGGTTCATCCACCTCCATCAATAGACCGGCCACCAGCGCCCCGTATTGGCGGTTGGAGAGCTCGGCCAGCAGGTATTTCTGGGCTTGTGGCGGCAAAGGAGAGAGGGCGCTCAGCTGGCGCAGGGCCGGCTCTCTCAAACCGGGATTGCCGCTGGCGGCAATCAGCAGGGAGCTGGCCGTATTGCCATGATGGAAGCGGTTGATGGTGGCGAGTGCGCGCAGCGCATCCTGATCTGCCGGCCGCCGCCACAACATGCCATAGAGCGCCGGTTCACCTGTGCGCAGCAGCAGATGGAGCAACAGCTGATTGTCGGGCAGATAGATATTCCGGCTGGCCAGCGCTTGCGCCTCCCGCATCCAGATCGATTGCGGCAAGGCGTCGAGGGCCAGCAACAGAGCTTGCTGCTGCATGGCAATATCGGGGTTACTGCTGTAGTAGATGGACTTTAGCTGGAAGTTGCCCTGGGCAAGTTGCTGCTGATAACGCTGCACCAATGAGTGCAGTTGCCATTCGCCCAGCAACTGACGGGCCTGCGCGGCAAAATCGTAGACAGGTTGCTGCACCAGAAAACCGTCTACCTGCTGCTCCTGCAGCCACTCTGGAGCCTTGTCGGCCTGTGCCTCGACCCAGCGTTGCAACGCGGGGGACGCAGGAGCGGTAACCGGAATATCCCGCAGCAGCTGCAACAGCAGGAACTCCCGCTGCTCGCGGCTCAGGGTCGCCAGCAGAGAGTCGATGGCGGCAAATTGTCCTTGCTGCAGACGGCTCGCCAGATAGTGCCGATGCGTTTGCAACGTCTCGGCTGTCACCGTAGCCGGAGCACTCTGCGCACAGACTGGCATTGCACTCAGCAATCCCAGCAATAACCAGACAACAGGCTTCATGACGTCTCCATCCATGCGACATCGGGATCTCATACTACTAGGGCAACCGGAAAACAGATAAACAAAAACCGCGACCAGGGCCGCGGTTTCGTCATTTTCTGACCGGACTTACTTCTGCTGGCGCCGCATGGCGTCGAAGAACTCGTCGTTGGTCTTGGTCATCGCCAGCTTGTCGATGAGGAACTCGATACCGTCGATCTCGCCCATCGGGTGGACAATCTTGCGCAGGATCCACATCTTCTGCAGCTCGTCACCAGTGGTCAGCAGCTCTTCCTTGCGGGTGCCGGAGCGGGTGATGTCGATGGCCGGGTAGACACGCTTCTCGGCAATCTTGCGCGAGAGGTGCAGTTCCATGTTGCCGGTACCCTTGAACTCTTCGTAGATGACTTCATCCATCTTGGAGCCGGTATCGATCAGCGCGGTGGCGATGATGGTCAGGCTGCCGCCCTCTTCCACATTACGCGCGGCGCCGAAGAAGCGCTTGGGACGGTGCAGGGCGTTGGCGTCCACACCACCGGTCAGTACTTTGCCGGATGACGGGATAACGGTATTGTAGGCACGGGCCAGACGGGTGATGGAGTCCAGCAGGATCACTACGTCTTTCTTGTGCTCGACCAGACGCTTGGCCTTCTCGATCACCATTTCAGCAACCTGAACGTGACGGGAAGCAGGCTCGTCGAAGGTGGAAGCGATCACTTCGCCCTTCACCATGCGCTGCATCTCGGTCACTTCTTCCGGACGCTCGTCGATCAGCAGAACGATCAGTTCACAGTCCGGGTGGTTGTAGGCGATGCTCTGGGCGATGTTCTGCAGCAGCATGGTCTTACCGGCCTTGGGCGGCGCCACGATCAGGCCGCGCTGGCCTTTACCGATGGGGGATGCCAAGTCCAGTACACGGGCGGTGATATCTTCGGTAGAGCCGTTACCCCGTTCCATACGCAGACGTTCGTTGGCATGCAAGGGGGTAAGGTTTTCAAACAGGATCTTGTTGCGGGAGTTTTCCGGACGGTCGTAGTTGACCTCATTGACCTTGAGCAGTGCGAAGTAGCGTTCGCCCTCTTTCGGTGGCCGGATCTTGCCGGAGATGGTATCGCCGGTACGCAGGTTGAAGCGGCGGATCTGGCTCGGGGAGACGTAGATATCGTCAGGGCCTGCCAGATAAGAGCCGTCTGCACTGCGCAGGAAGCCGAAACCATCGGTCAGGATTTCCAGCACACCGTCGCCAAAGATATCTTCACCACCCTTGGCGTGCGCCTTGAGGATTGCAAAAATAATATCTTTCTTGTGCGCCCGAGCCAGATTTTCCAACCCCATGGATTCGCCAAGCTTGACCAGCTCGGACACAGGAGTGTTCTTTAATTCAGTCAGATTCATAGTGGTGAAAGTCTGTAAGCAAGGATTGAAATGAGGAGACAGTCTGCTGGATTGATGCTGATCGGATTTGATTGCCAGGCTGTGGTTAGCAAAGAGTCAGGCAAAAAGGTTAGCAAACGAGCGATAAACTAGCACCAATCGGGATGAGCGTCTAGGTGATAAAACACAAGGAGCGCATTATTGCAATGCGCTCCTCTTTAATTATTACAGGTTGCCGTCCAGGAACTCTTTCAGCTGAGTCTTGGACAGTGCACCGACCTTGGTCGCTGCCACTTCGCCATTCTTGAACAGCAAGAGGGTCGGGATACCACGAATGCCGTACTTGGGCGGAGTATCAGAGTTATGGTCGATGTTCAGTTTGGCTACGGTCACGCGACCTTCGTACTCTTGGGCAACTTCTTCCAGGATCGGGGCAATCATCTTGCACGGACCACACCACTCGGCCCAGAAGTCGACCAGAACGGCGCCATCGGCTTTGATTACATCTGCCTCGAAGCTGGCATCGCTCAGCTGAACAATCTTGTCACTCATCTCCAACTCCAGTCAGTAAATAAGGCTTTATTGACTCGTCAATAAAGGCAATAGTTGCCCTATTTGAAATGATCCTGTTTATTATTGCAAGCCTAACCTGATAACCTACCGCCATGAGCAAAACACACTTAACGACCGACAAATTCGCCCAAATGGGCCTCGAACCCGAAGTTCTGGCTGGTCTGGAATCAAAGGGATTTCACTATTGCACCCCCATCCAGGCACTCTCCCTGCCACTGCTGGTAGAGGGCCATGACCTCGCCGGTCAGGCCCAGACAGGAACCGGCAAGACCATTGCCTTCCTGGCCGCGACATTCAACTATTTGCTGACTCACCCGCTGACCAAGCCCCGTCTGGTTAACCAACCCAGAGCCATCATTATGGCCCCCACCCGGGAACTGGCAGTACAGATCTATAACGATGCCGACAGCATCGCCGCCTCTACCGGCCTGAAACTCGGCCTCGCCTACGGTGGCGAAGGTTACGACAAGCAGCTGGCCGTGCTGGAGCAGGGCGTCGACATCCTGATCGGCACTACTGGCCGCATCATCGACTACTTCAAGTCCAAGGTGATCGATCTGAGCAACATTCAGGTCGTGGTACTGGACGAAGCAGATCGCATGTTCGATCTGGGCTTCATCAAGGACATCCGCTTCCTGTTCCGCCGCATGCCGCCCGCCACCGAGCGTCTGAGCATGCTGTTCTCCGCCACCCTCTCCCTGCGTGTGCAGGAGTTGGCATACGAACACATGAACCACCCGGAACATGTGCAGGTCGAGCCGGAGCAGATGACCGGCGTGCGGATCAAGGAGGAGCTGTTCTACCCCTCCAATGAAGACAAGATGTTGCTGCTGCTCTCCCTGATGGAAGAGGAGTGGCCGGAAAAAGCCATCGTCTTCGCCAACACCAAGCATGTCTGTGAAGACGTCCATGCCTGGCTGGAGAATGACGGCCACCGCGTCGGTCTGCTGACCGGTGATGTGCCGCAGAAGAAACGGATGAAGATCCTCGAGGATTTCACCAAGGGTGCGCTCGATATTCTGGTCGCCACCGACGTGGCCGCCCGTGGTCTGCACATCCCTGACGTGACCCACGTCTTCAACTATGACCTGCCCGACGACGCTGAAGACTATGTACACCGCATCGGTCGTACCGGTCGTGCCGGCAAGAGCGGTCACTCAATCAGCCTAGCCTGTGAAGACTATGCCTTCAACCTGCCGGCCATCGAGGAGTACATCCACCACGCCATTCCGGTCAGCAAATATGATCGCGAAGCGCTGCTGGATGACGTGACCCCGCCGAAACGGGTGTTCCGCAACCGTCAGCCGGTGAACCGCAACATGCGGGATCGTCAGGGCGGTGGCAACAGCAACAACCGTCGTCGTCCGCCGCGCAAGAGCTAAGGACAGGCCCGTTGCACAACTCGCCTCTCTATGCCGCCATCGACCTCGGCTCCAACAGCTTTCATATGCTGGTGGTGCGCGAGGTCGCCGGTGCCCTGCGCACCGTCGCCAAGGTCAAGCGCAAGGTTCGCCTCGCAGCAGGGCTTGATCCGGAATTTCGTCTCAGCCGTGCCGCCATGGAGCGGGGCTGGGACTGTTTGCGTCTCTTCTCCGAACAATTGCAGGACATTCCGGCCGACAATATCCGGGTGGTGGGCACCGCCACCCTGCGGCTGGCCACCAACGTCGACGAGTTCCTCAGCGAAGCGGAACGGGTGCTCAACCACAGCATCGAGATCATCTCGGGCGAGGAAGAGGCCAAGACCATCTATGAAGGGGTCTCCTGGACCTCTGCCGGGGAAGGCAACCGGCTGGTGATCGACATCGGCGGCGCCAGTACCGAACTGGTGATCGGCGAACATAGCGAAGCAAAACTGCTCAACAGCCTGCACATGGGCTGCGTCACCTGGCTCAACAATCACTTCGGTGATGGCGAGCTCTCCGAAGCCCGTTTCGAGCAGGCGATTGCCGCCGCCAAGACGGTGCTGGAGAAGGTGGCGGAAGATTACCGCGCCCTCGGCTGGCGCACCTGCGTCGGCGCCTCCGGCACGGTACAGGCGCTGCAAGAGATCATGCTGGCGCAAGGGAAGAGCGAGCGGGTCACCCTGCCGAAGTTGCAGGAGCTGATGGGTCAGGCCATCGCCTGCGGCAAGCTCGACCGGCTGCAACTGGAAGGGCTGGCGGCCGAACGGCTGACCGTGTTCCCCTCCGGCCTTGCCATCCTGATCGCCATCTTCGAAACCCTCGATATCGAGAGCATGACGCTGGCGGGTGGCGCCCTGCGCGAAGGACTGATCTACGGTCTGCTTGGCAACAATCACGACTGTGATGCCCGGGATCGCACCGCCGACAGCCTGATCAGCCGCTATCAGCTGGATAAAGAGCACGCCGAACGGGTGCGCGATACCGCCGTCGAGGCGTTCAACCAGCTGCAACCGGCCTGGCGACTCTCCAAACGCTACGGTCGCCCGATTTTGCGTTATGCCGCCCTGCTGCATGAGATCGGCCTCTGTATCGAATACAAGAAGGCGCCGCAACACGCCGCCTACATCATCGACAACATCGACATGCCGGGCTTTACTCCCGCGCAAAAGAAGCTGTTGTCGGCCCTGCTGTTCAACCAGCGGGACGAATTCAAGCTGGAACCACTGGAGAAACAGGGTGCCGTCACCGGTCGTCAGGCGATCCGGCTGGCCCGTATCCTGCGCATCGCGCTGATCCTCTGCATGCGCCGTACCCAGGGCACAGTGCCCAGCTTCACCCTGCAGGCAGAAGAGGAGTCACTGACCCTGACCCTGCCCAAGGGGTGGCTGGACGAGCACTACCTGCGCGCCAGCGAGCTGCGCCTCGAGGTAGAGCGCCAGCAGAAGATGGGCTGGCCCACCCGCCTGCTGGAAGCCTGATTGGGCCACGCCCAATCAGTGCCCCGGCGTTCCGAAAATCTCTTTCGCTGCCAACACTGGTGCTACTCAGGCCTACACCTTGATGTTATTGGGCTGACGGGCAGATCCCGCCCTTGCGTCTGGGCCCAGCCTCCCCTTCATGACCAACGTTCGACTAGAGTTGGGGTGTCTTCATAACCAACCGGAATGGACGCCATGAAATCCTTGACTCTGATCGGACTGACCACCCTGCTCACCGCCTGCGGCGGTGGTGGCGACAGCAATAGCCAACCACAACCAGCCCAGCTCTCGCTGGCCTTCTCCGACGCCCCGGTGGATGCGGTCAGCAAGGTCTGCATCGCCGTCGCCAACATCAGCATCCACCCCGTCGCCGGCAACGAACAGATCTGGACCACCGCCAGTTTTCTCACCTCGGCCCAGGACGATGGCTGCACCCCGAGCGGCGAGACGATACCGCTCGACAGTGCAGACCGGCCGCAGTTCACCTACATCGACCTGCTGAGTTATCAAGGATCCGCCAGTCGCCCCCTGCTGTCCGGTCAGAGCGTGATGCCCGGTGACTACAGCCAGATGAGGTTGCGGATACTGGATGGACGGGAGGTCAGCAACCAATTTCTGAATGGCACCCCCTACTCCTACGTCAAACGGGATGATGGGGGGATCAAGCCGCTGGAAGTGCCAAGCAGCGAGCTCAAGCTGGATGCCTTCACCATCGCAGCAAACGGCCTCAGCGCCTTCACCACCGAGTTCGACCTGCGCCAGGCCATGGTGCTGCCCGGCCACGAGCAGTACTACAAGCTCAAGCCCAGAGGGGTGCGGCTGGTGAATAACACCCAGGTCACCATCGTCAGGGGCACGGTAGCAGCTGGCTTGTGTGGCGGCCTGCTGACCGACAAGGCTTTCGTCTACTTCTACCAACCCAGAAGTGACGACAACTACCCCGACATGGCGGACAGCGACAACGGCTTCTATGCCAGCGCGCCCGTGTTGCCGCAAAGCGGTGGCGGCTTTGGTTACGAGTTGGGATTTGTTAATCTCGGTAGCTACGATCTGGCGCTGGTCTGCAATGGCCACGAGGACGATCCGGCGCTGGCTGGCGACCCGCTGCAACTGGAACAGGTGCAGAAAGCCCAGGCGGTGGTGGCGCCCGCCACCATCATCAATTTCCAGTAACCGGCGACAAGAGGGCAACCCGCACATGAACACCTACCAACCCATCAGTTGCGATCTCTACGACTGGCTGGAGATCGCCGCCAGCTGGCAGTTGCCGGTCGCGCTGACCAGTCGGGACGGACGTCAGTGGGCGGATCGGATCCGCACCATAGAGGCCCGCGATGGAGTAGAGTATCTCCAGCTGCACAGCGGCGAGCAACTCAGTCTGGCGGATCTGGCGACCATGAGATTCAGCTGGCAGGGGGAGGAAAAACTGATCCGCTTTACCCCGCCGGCCCCAGCCGACGGCCAATAGATGGCAAGAGGGCCAACCCCATCGGGTTGGCCCTCTTCTTTTACCCCTCGCGTGCGGCGTTATCCCGCCAGCGCCGCCATCACATAGACGTCAAAGCGGTTGCTCTTGGTCTCGATAGCCATGCTGGGTTTGTGCTCATTGAGCCAGCCAGCATAGTCCGGTCGCTTCACCACTACCCGCTTTTGTGCCATCTTCAGCGCCGCCGGCAGCAGGGCATCGGCGTCAAGATCCGGCCCCACCAGCGACTGAAACACCCGCATCTCTTTTTTCACCAGCGCCGACTTCTGTTTGTGGGGGAACATGGGGTCGAGGTAGATGACGTCAGGCCGCTCGGTTAGCCCTAGCAAGGTCTCCACCGCCGGGCCGTGCAGCAACTGCATCCGCTCGCGCACCCAGGGGCCAATCTCCGGGTCTTCGGCGGCTCGAGCCAGACCATCCTGCAGCAGGGCGGCTACCACAGGGCTGCGTTCGATCAGGGTCACCTTGCAACCAAGAGAAGCCAGAACGAAGGCATCACGCCCCAGTCCGGCAGTGGCATCCACTACGGTCGGTGTGGCGCCGGCCCTGAGCCCCACTGCCTTGGCGATGGACTGGCCACGACCGCCGCCAAATTTGCGGCGATGGGCGACGGCCCCTTCGACGAAATCCACATAGACGGCCCCCAGCTTGGGCTCATCCAGCTTGCGCAACTCCAGCCGCTCCGGGGTAAACACCAGAGCAAACAGGGGAAGGTCGATTTGGCCAAGCTGGCTGGCCAGCGCGTCTGCCTGCGCGGCCTTGGCGGGGTCTTCGAGGAGGATTTGCATGGTCTCTGGATGCGTTCTAAGTTCAGTGAAGCGAGTGTACCACAACCCCCCTCATATCCCGGAGAATCCCATGCAGCTGCTGATAGCCCTGTTGCTTGCCGCCCAGAGCAGCACCAGTCTCAAGGTATGCGGTGTAGACTGGCCCCCCTTCTCCTACGCCGAACAGGGCAACCTGAAAGAGGGCATTTCGGTGGAGATCCATCAAGAGGTGGCGCGCCGCCTTGGCATGAACCTCACCCTGCTTGAACTGCCTTGGGGACGCTGCGAGCAATATGTCAGCACCCAGCTGGCGGATGGCATTCTCGACAACGCCCCTCTCCCCGGTTGCTATCACTCTGACCTTGCCACCGCCTTCTATCCTCTGGCCGCCTATGTGCGTACCGACAGTCCGTTACAGAACTTCTCGTGGGAGATGGCCAAGGGGCTGAAAGTAGGGATGGTCAGGGGGTATGACTACACGGCCAAGATCAGGAACTTCACCGGCTGGGAGCCCATCAAGGTTCACTCCGACAAACAGCTGCTCCTGATGCTGGAAAAGAGCCGGGTCGATATGATCATCCTGGACTACTTCTCTGCCCCCATTCTGTCGAGAGAGCAGGACGTCAGGATCCGCGCCCTCACCCCCTTTATCGACTCGACACCGCTCTACCTCTGTTTTGGTAAGCAGAAAGCAGACCTGTTGCCTGCCTACAACAAGGCGCTGCAACAGATGCTGGATGAAGGGGTACTGGATCGCATCTATCTGCGCTATCTCGGCGAGAATTACCGGACACTGCAAACGAAGCAGGCAGAGATGACATCGAAGGAGTAAACCCCCTAACTGATCTGCAGAAACATCCCCTTGTCATTGAGCTGCAGATATTCGGTGAGATCGTCATAGGCCAGCGGGCGGCTGAGCAGATAACCCTGGGTGAAGGCACATCCCTTCTGACAGAGGAAGTTGAGTTGCTCGCGGGTTTCTACCCCCTCAATCACCACCTGCATACCGAGGTTGTGCACTATGTTGATGATGCCGTCCAGCAGCATCCGATCCTGCTCGTTGAAGGGGATATGGCGCACAAAAGAGCGGTCGATCTTGACCAGATCCACCGGGAAAGAGCGCAGATAGTTGAGGGCCGAGTAGCCGGTACCGAAATCATCGATAGCCAGCTTGCAACCCGCCTCGCGCAGGGCATCGATCCGCACCCTGTGCTGATCACTGCTCTCCATCAGCAGAGATTCGGTGATTTCGATGACGATGTCGGCAGGATCGAGCCCGAAGTGCTGGATCACCTTGAGCCACTCGCTCGCCTCAGGGTCGATAGTCTGGAACTCCATGGTGGAGCGGTTAATCGACATCTGCAGATCAGGGAAGCCGGACTGCTGCAACCGAGCCAGATCCCGGCATGATTGCCACAACACCAGCGCACCCAGCCCCTGAATCAACCCCGCCTCTTCCGCCAGCGGGATAAACTCGGCTGGCGACACCTGTCCCCACTGGGGGTGATACCAGCGCACCAGCGCCTCAAGCTTGGCGACCCGACCGCTGCGGTTGTCCCAGATCGGCTGGTAGGCCATGGTTAACTGCTCCAGCTTGATCGCCTCCGCCAGATCCTGTTGCATCTGGTGGCGCTGACGCACCTCTTCCCGCATTGAGGAGCAGTAGGTACCGATCAACCGCCCCTGCCGCTTGGCGGCAAACAACGCTTGTTCGGCGTTTCGCAGCAGCTCGTCACTCTCGCTACCATCGACGGGGCAGAGGGTCATCCCCACGGTTGCCGTAACATAGAGATGCTGGTTGGCCAGCATGAAGGGACGGGTAAAGCTACCGATAACCTGCTTGGCAAACACCTCGGCCTGACGACGGGTGACGATGCCTGGCACCAGAAAGGCGAACTCGTCACCACCGATGCGGGCCACCAGGTCCTCGGTGCGCACCCGGCTCACCAGCCGGTCCGACACCTCCCGCAACAGGGCGTCACCGGCATGGTGATCCATGCTGTTGTTGACCGCCTTGAAGTTGTTGAGGTCGAGCACCATCAGGGCGAAGCGCTCGCCCCGCTCGCAGAAGCGGCTGAGACAGCGACTGAACAGCCAGCGGTTGGGCAGGCTGGTGAGGTTGTCATAGTTGGCCTGTGCGGCGATCTTCTGCTCGGCCAGTTTGGTTTGGGAGAGGTCGCTGAAGATGGCGATGTACTGGCTGATCCTGCCCCCTTCCCGCAGGGTGCTAATCATCAACTGCTGTGGATAGAGCTTGCCATTCTTGCGCTTGTTCCACACCTCACCACGCCATACCCCCACCCGCTCCAGCGCATGGTACATGTCGGCATAGAAGGTCTGATCGTGCAGCCCCGACTTGAGCAGGCTGGGGCGCTGGCCTCGCACCTCGTCACTGCTGTAGCCGGTGATCTGCTCGAAGGCCGGATTGACCGAGATGATGCGGCTATCGGCATCACAGACCAGGATCGCCTCGGAGAGATTGTCATAGACCCGGTGGGAGAGCTTGAGCTGCTCCGCATGGCGCTTGAGAGGATCGATATTCTCCAGCAGCACCATCAGGTAGTCCGGCTGCTGCTGCTTGTCACGGATCAGGGTGACGGTTACCCGCCCCCACAAGATCTGCCCCCCCTTGCAGAAGTAGCGCTTCTCCCGGGTGAAACTGCTGCGCTCGCCACGGCGGATCTCTTCGTAGCAAACGAGGCTGCCCTGCCAATCCTCGGGATGGTTGATGTCGGAGATGGATCGCTGCAGCAACTCGTCGAGGGGATAACCAAGCATCTGCTCGATGGCCGGGTTGGCCCAGAGGATACGGCCAGCCAGGTCCAGCTTGCCGATCCCCACCGGAGCCTGGAACAGCATGCTCTGCAATGCATGGGACGGTTCAGGCAGAGGGGAGGGCAGCTGTCGTTGCAGCATCAGCGCCAGCTCGCGACCCGCCAACGGAGCAAGCAACCGGAGTAACCCAATCACCTTGCTCATATTGGCCTGCGGCTGACGATAAAGCAGGGCGCAGATACCTATGGTCTCGCCATCTGCATTCCTGAGGACAATCCCGGCATAGGCCTGAGGTTGCCACTCCTGTGCAAGGGGAACGTTGGCAAAGAGCTGAAGCAGACGATCGCTGAACCAGGCTTCCCCCTCCTGCCAGGTAATGGCAACCGGAGAGTCAGTCAGTGGCAGCGTCAGGGCATCGGTGTCAAGGGAGGAGGGATAGGCGGTCTGAACCGTCAGGTGGGTAGCATTTGATTCCCTGCTGGCGATCAGGACGACATCAGCCATCACAGCAGCGGCGATTTCACTCACAAAGGTATCGAAATATCCCTGACCGCTCGAGTGAGCCAGACTGGAGATGATTTGACAGACGGAATCGAGTGCTCGCCTCATGGCAAGTGGCTTTCTCTCCTTGAAGGTTAGAACACGACTCTACTGAAGAGCCGTAGGCTGTGCAAATATGCAATCAGCAAGATATTAAAAAGCCTTGAAAAAAGGGACCAAAAGGTCCCTTTTTATCGCAGAAATCACGTCTTGATCCCACTATGGCTCAAAAATGTATCTGCTTGAGGCTCTGTGCAGTCGTGGCCATCAGCCTCATGCGGCAATCCCACTGTGTCTGAGCAGAGCATCCACCTTGGGCTCACGACCACGGAAGGCTCGGAACAGCTCCATCGGCTCCTTCGAGCCCCCCTTCTCCAGAATATTCTTCAGGAAAGATTGTCCGGTGGCCGGGTTGAAGATGCCCTCCTCCTCGAAGCGGGAAAAGGCATCGGCAGAGAGCACCTCGGCCCACTTGTAGCTGTAGTAGCCCGCCGCATAGCCGCCCGCGAAGATGTGGGAGAAGCTGTGCTGGAAGCGGTTGAACGCCGGTGGCGTCATCACTGCTACCTGACTGCGCACCTCATCCAGCAGCGCCGGAAGCTGCGCCGGATTGGCCGGATCAAACTCCTGGTGCAGACGGAAGTCAAACAGGGCGAACTCCAGCTGGCGCAACATCTGCATCGCAGCCTGGAAGTTGCGGGCGGTCAGCATCTTCTCCAGCAGATCGGCTGGCAGCGGTTCGCCGGTCTCGTAGTGGCCGGAGATAAAGGCCAGTGCTTCGGACTCCCAGCACCAGTTCTCGAGGAACTGGCTCGGCAGCTCTACCGCATCCCAGGCCACGCCGTTGATGCCGGCCACGCCGGCCACATCGACCCGGGTCAGCATGTGGTGAATGCCGTGGCCGAACTCGTGGAACAGGGTAACTACTTCGTTGTGGGTGAACAGCGCAGGTTTGCCATCCACCGGACCGTTGAAGTTGCAGGTCAGGTAGGCCACCGGCTTTTGCAGCGAGCCATCCTGACGGTAGCGACGACCCAAACAAACATCCATCCAGGCCCCGCCCTGCTTGTGCTCGCGGGCATAGAGGTCGAGATAGAAGCTACCGCGCAGCTCGTCGTCGGCATCGAAGATGTCGTAGAAGCGCACGTCAGGGTGCCAGGTGTCGATGCCGAGGCGCTCGCGAACCTTCATGCCGAACACCCGCTTGACCACTTCGAACAACCCTTTCACCACCTTGTTGGCAGGGAAATAGGGGCGCAGCTGCTCATCGGAGATGGAGAACTTGTGCTGTTTGAGCTTCTCGGCGTAGTAGGGGAGATCCCAGGCGGCCAGCTCGCTCTGACCATGCTGCTCGGCGGCGAAGGCGCGGATCTCCTCCAGCTCGGCCTTGCCTTGCGGCAGGGATTTGGCCGCCAGATCGGTGAGGAAGCTCACCACCTGTTCGGTCTTGTCCGCCATCTTGGTGGCCAGGGAGAGCTCGGCATAGTTGGCAAAGCCCAGCAGTTGGGCCAGTTCGCGGCGCAGGGTGAGCAGCTCGCTCATGATGGCGGAGTTGTCCCACTTGCCCGCATTGGGGCCCTGATCGGAGGCGCGGGTGGTGAAGGCCTCATACATCTCGGCGCGCAGTTCGCGGTTGTCCGCGTACATCATCACCGGCAGGTAGGAAGGGATATCCAGCGTGAACAGCCACCCCTCTTTGCCTTTAAGTTCAGCCATCTGACGGGCAGCGGCACGCACGCTCTCGGGCAGACCAGCCAGTTCGGCTTCATCAACCACCAGCTTGTGCCAGCCCTGGGTCGCATCCAGCACGTTGTTGCTGAAACGGGAGGCCAGCTCGGAGAGGCGGGCCTGAATTTCGCCGTAGCGCTGCTGCGCCTCGGCAGGCAGACCGATGCCGGAGAGGCGGAAGTCACGCAGGGTATTCTGGATCTCCTTGCGCTGGGCGCCGCTGAGCAGCGGGAAATCATCGCTCTGGGAGAGGGCCAGATAGGCCTGATAGAGCCCTTCATGTTGACCGACATAGGTCTGGAATTCGGAGAGCAGCGGCAGGCAGGCGTCATGGGCCTCGCGCAGCGCTTCGCTGTTGAGTACGGAGTTGAGGTGGCTGACCGGTGACCAGATCCGTGACAGGCGGTCATTTACCTCTTCCAGCGGGGCAATCAGGCTATCCCAGGTATGGGGATCACGCTGGGCCAGCACATCGCTGATCTTCTGCTTGCAGTCAGCAATCGCCTGAATCACGGCAGGCTGAACCTGCTCCGGCTTGATCTGGCTGAAAGGGGGCAGTGAATCCATTGTCAGCAAAGGGTTATTCATCCCGGTTACCTCTTGTTTGGTCTTGAACAGACCGCTTTAGCAGCTCTGTATGGCTTTCTAACATGTGGCCAAGCCACGCAATAATCAAGCGGGAATCCGCCGCAACCCTGTACTTTTCCAGCCATTGCGACCCGGATCTCTGCCGTTGCTGCAGTTTTGCCATCAACAGCCAGTAACAGGATGAATCTGTGGGCCTTTTTTGGCTCTTATCGCTACTTTCAAGGGGCAAAAAGCCGCCATTTACCGGCGCCACAGCTGCCAGCCAAGTGCCGTCATGCTCAATCATGGAAACGGACAAGATGTGGTAACTGTAACAAATTATCAATATTTTTCAGTCAATTAGAATCAAAACCAACTATTGATTAATTTATTTTCAAGCATCTATCATAGGTAACCTGCCATGCAGGTCACTTGATTCTCTGTGCTGCACAGAAATCGGGTGAAAAAGGCAAAGTGACCCGAAAGGGCGCGACGCAAAGCCACCGGTCTAAGGGAAAACACCTATGACAGCGGGGCTGCCCCCGGGGACGTCCGGTCACAACCGACGCCCCATTTGCACCGTACGGAGAGACGATGAACAAACTCAAATTATCCCTGCTTGGCTGCCTGCTCGGCATGGGCACCCCCATGGCATATGCCGCCAGTGCCGGTCAGGCGATGGTTAACCCCCAGTCCGGCGTAGTGGTCGGCTACTGGCACAACTGGTGTGACGGCTCGGGCTACAAGGGCGGTATCGCCCCCTGCGTCAAGCTCGATCAGGTCAACCCGCAATACAACGTGGTCGATGTCTCCTTCATGAAGGTCTATGGCAGCGATCCCATCCCCACCTTCAAACTCGACCCGGCCATCGGCATGAGCGAAAGCCAGTTTATCGAGCAGATCGCCGAGCTGAACCGTCAGGGCCGAGCCGTGCTGCTGGCGCTGGGCGGTGCCGATGCACACATCGAGCTGCGCAAGGGTCAGGAGCAGGCCTTTGCCGACGAGATCATCCGTCTGGTGGAGACCTATGGCTTCGACGGGCTGGATATCGACCTGGAACAGGCCGCCATCACCGCCGCCGACAACCAGACCGTGATCCCGGCAGCCCTGCGTCTGGTCAAGGATCACTACCGCGCCCAGGGGAAAAACTTCCTCATCACCATGGCGCCGGAGTTCCCCTATCTGACCCAGACTGGCGCCTACATCCCCTATATCCGCAATCTGGAAGGCTACTACGACTGGATCAACCCCCAGTTCTACAACCAGGGTGGCGACGGTATCTACATCGATGGCATCGGCTGGATTGCCCAGAACAACGATGCCCTGAAAGAAGAGTTCATCTACTACATGGCGGATTCGCTGAGCAACGGTACCCGCGGCTTCTACAAGATCCCCCATGACAAGCTGGTGTTCGGCATTCCGACCAACATCGACGCCGCCGCCACCGGCTATGTGCAGGATCCGCAGAAGCTCTACAACGCCTTCAACCGCCTCAAGAGCGAGGGGCAACCGCTGCGCGGCGTGATGACCTGGTCCATCAACTGGGACATGGGCCGCAACGCCGCCGGTCAGTCCTACAACGAATCCTTCATCAAGAGCTACGGCCCATTCATACACGATCAGGAGATCACGCCCCCGGACGACAACGGCAAGCCGGTGTTCAGCGGCCTGAGCGATGCCCGCATCAAGCAGGGCACCGCCTTTGATCCGCTGGCCGGTGTCAGCGCCAACGACAAGGAAGATGGCGACCTGACTGGCCAGATCCAGGTGGAAGGCTCGGTAGACAGCCAGCGCATCGGCCTCTATCCCCTCACCTACAAGGTGAGCGACAGCGACAACCAGACAACCGAGCAGATTCGCACCGTCGAGGTCTACAGCATGAAGCCGGTGTTCAGCGGTGTCACCGACACCACGCTGGAGCTGGGTACCCCCTTCGATCCGATGAGCGGCGTCAGCGCCCACGATGAGGAAGATGGCGACCTGACCGCCCAAATCAAGGTCAGCGGCAGCGTCGACAGCAGCAAGGTCGGCCGCTACACCCTCACCTATCAGGTGAGCGACAGCGCCGGTCAGCAGGTAACCCAGCAGCGCAACGTGACCGTCAGGGAGCAAGGCGCCGTCTGTGAAAACAGCTGGGATGCCAAGAAGGTCTACGTGGGCGGCGACATCGTCAGCCACAACGGCAAGAACTGGCTGGCAGGCTGGTGGACCCAGAACGAAGAGCCGGGCACCACGGGTGACTGGGGCGTCTGGCGCGTACAGGGCGACAGCGACTGCGGCGGCACAACGCCACCCGCAGAAGGCAGCAGCGACTTCACCGTCAGCGCCATGGGCTCCGACTACACCATTGTCAACGGTCAGGTCAGCATCCGTTTCAACGTGACCACCGCCAACCCGGTACAGATCACCGCGACTCTGGAGCAGAGCGGCCACAGCCACGGTACCACCAGCAGCCAGGTGAACGGCACCAGCACCCTGGTGCTGCAGGGCAGCAATGTGACCGACGGTAGCTACGAAGTAGTCATCACCGGTCTGGCAGATGGCCAGAAGCCGGTGGTACAGCGCTTCCCGGTTGCGCTGACCGAAGAGAGCAACGGCGGTAGCGAAGGTGACTACCCGGCCTACGCTCCCAACACCGGCTATCAGGCCGGTGATCGGGTCAGCAATGCCGGTGGCAACTACGAGTGCAAACCCTGGCCCTACAGCGGCTGGTGTGGCGGCTCGACCAGCCATTATGCACCGGGTACCGGCTCTGCCTGGAGCGATGCCTGGATCAAGCTCTGACCTTGCCCCAACCACTAACGGGGGCTGACAGGCCCCCGCCCATATCCTGCCCATCGGCCACGCTGCCGATGGGCAGGATGCACTGACCCGGACGGGTTAGCCCCTCTCTTTTACATGCTTGCCAAGCACCAAAAAACGTCCAACAACAACCAAGATAAGGAAATCACCATGCCAAGAACCACCAAGCTTGCCACCCTGCTCGGACTGCTGCTGTCGGCCCATGTCGTGGCCGATGAGCGCGAACAAGCCTATTTCAAACAAACCTATCAGGAGCACTACGAGCAGATGACGGCGCGCCTCGCCGCGCTGCATCAGAGTGCGGCTGACGAGCAGAACGTGATCATCAAGGATGGCAAGCGACACCTTGCCATCAACGGCCTGCTCTACCCGCTGACAGCGGATAACCACATCCTGTTCGACCTGCCCAAACCCCACTTTTTCGACGAAACAGCCATTCGTAACGTCTTTGATTTCTTCGATGAGGAGTGGGAGCTGACCTGGTACGACGGTGGGGTCGTAGCGGTCAACAAACGCTTTGGCAACTATGACTACGGCAACGGCTGTCTGCTGGAGTACTTCCCCCACGGCCAGATCCAGAATGGCGAACGCACCCGGGTGGTGATGGAGACCAGCTCCTGCAGCGTCAACTCGTTTGCCACCTCGCTGCAATATCTGGACAAAGGCGAGGAGCTGACGGCCGACCAGCTGGGGCTGGACGCCAGCCTGATCACGGCGGTCGAGCGCTATCAGGATCGGCTCTATGTCAGCCAGAACGGCAATCCGGGCCATGTGGCCATTATCGATATCCCGAGCCGCCAGCAGATTGGCGAGATCCGCGGCACCGAAACCGGCAATGCCACGGCCTACAACCAGGTCAGCGAACTGTTTGTCCGCAACAACCTGCTCTACGTGGTCTCGCGCTACTCGCACCGGGTCGATATCTTCGATCTGGCCGACGAGCATCGCCATGTCACCACCCTGGGAACCGGTCGGGATTCCGGCAGCAACAGCCTGCACCGCGCCCAGGCCGTCTTTGCCAATCAGGATTACGTGCTGGTGGCCGATGCGCTGAGCGAGATCAAGGTCTACCGCCAGCAGGATGTGACGCCGGAGAACAGCCTCAAGACCCCCATCGCCGGTCGGCTCGCCTTTGAAGGAAAATACAGCCACCGTCTGGTGCAACTCCATCAGGTGGGTGACTATCTCCTGGCCCATACAGCCGGCAAAAACTACTACATCTATGACTTGCGCAAACTGGCTGATGCCATCGCCAGCAACACACTGCTGGCGCCTGAGCAGGTGATCGCCGACAGCAATCTGCATAAAATCGACATGGATGGCGATCGGCTGGTGGTGAACTTCAAGGACCGTATCGAGTGGCATGATGCCGATACCCTGATCGCCAACGACTTTCAGTTCAAGAACCCGACCTTTACTGTCCGGGAGATCAACCAGCAGCCCGTGGCGGCGCTGAAAGATCTCCAGCTGGCGGGCTCGGCGCTTGTCACCGCCAACGAGCGCGGCCTGGGTTTCAACCAGCTGCTGAGCAAGGAGATCAGCTTCACGGCCGACGAGCAGTTGCCGGCTCGCCCGCTGATCTTCGATCAGCTGATGCCGACCGCAGTCAGCTACATACTGCGCAATGACGAACCCTACGAGGTGCTGATCGATCGCGCCCAGCGTTCGGTCAACATCAATTCGCTGGTCAAGACCGAGCTGCTTGATAACGACACGGTGCGCATTACCAACTATGCCGCCAGAGAGCTGCATGACATCAATATCGAGTCACGCCTGAACGGTATCAACAAGTGGCTGATCCTGGGCCAGCTCGATCGCCTGCCCGCCTATGCCCAAATCACCCTGCCACTGAGCGCCTTTGGCGAGCAGGGACGCTTCAACAGCGCCAGCCGCGACGGAGTGTTTGATCTCAACAACCTGCTCGACAACAGCATCAATCTGCCTGCCCAGTTCGAGCACAGGTTCAGCTCCAACTCGGATCCGTTTGCCCAGAAGCTGGCACGCCTCAAGCCAAGCTGGAACGTGCGCTTCGCCACCAACACCAGCGGCTCCTGGCGCCCCATCAATGCCCTCTACGCCCGCGAGTGGCTGATCATCGCCACCAACCTAGCCTACATGGTCTCGACCGAGGAGTTCAAACACGTCTGGTACAACTTCAAGGCGGTGAACGGCTACGAGATGTTCGGCAATGGCGGCAACAGCTATGTGCCGAACGGGATCTTTACCGCAGCCGATTATGACTACTACTACCACAGCCTGATGACGCGCCCCTACCTCAACCTGGGGATCACCGCCATGGGGGGCGGGCTGGGGAGTGGTGGCATCACCGGGGTCGATACCTTTAACTTTGTCAGCCACTACTACGGTAGCTGGGGCATCATTGCCCACGAATTTGGCCATGGCTTCGATGGGAAGTCCTACAGCCATGAGAGCGCGTTTGCCCGTGGCAGCCATGGCTGGCATCCCCTGATGACGGGCATGGCCAACTACCATATCCGCAAGGGCGACCTGCCCTATCTGGACGATGATCTCAACGGCTTCCACAAGCCGGAAAACGACATCTATCGCTACAACTCGGTCAGCCAGGGGGCTCGCAAGCACCGCGCTGACAGCCACATGTACTATACCGACCACTACTTCATGCAATTCTCCACCATGCCGCAAGGCTGGGTAGCCAACGGCAGCGACTTCAGTGCCGGGCAGCTGGCGGCCCTGACCAATCAGGAGCGACTGCTGATGGGCTGGATCCCCAAGGAGTCGGAGAAAGGCAATCTCTGCCGATTCACCTTCCAGGATGGCGAGCAGTACTACGGCTACGTCGAACAGCAGGCTGATGGTCTGCTCTGTGATGCCGGATCCCTGATCCGTTATCGTCAGCCCGATGGCCAGTTTGTGCCGCTGGTCTCGGCCATCAACCAGTTTGACTGGCTGTCACTCCACCACAAGGGCAAGCTGGATCAGCCAGTTCTACACCAGAATGGTCGCCAGCTCTGCTACAAGAATGTGGCGGGCTTTTACGGTATCGGCTTCGTCAATGACAACAAACAGTGCACCCAGTTGCCCAACGTCTATCAAACCAATGGCAAGCACTGGCTGACCAGCTCCGGCTGGACCGGTCTGACCTACCTGAGCGGGGACTTCATCCTGCCCACGACCGGTAGCAGCAGTGACTTCACCGTCACCGATCTGGCGTCCGAATATCTCATCGTCAACGGCGCGCTCGACTTCAGCCTGACGCTGACCACCGCCAACCCGGTGACCGTCACCGCGACCCTGTTGCAGGATGGCAATCCGGTCGCCACCGGCAGCGCCCTGATCGATGGTCAGGGTTCCCTGCAGCTGGCACAGTCGGGCCTTGCGGCAGGCAGTTACGAGCTGTTGCTGGCGGGCATGGCTGAGGGGAGCAAGCAGGGCTTCGAGCGCCGCTTCACCCTGGCGTTGGTGGAACAGGCTCCGGGGGGTGACAGTGACGGTGGTAACGGCAGCTACCCGACCTATGTTGCGGGCACCGCTTATCAGAGTGGCGAACGGGTCAGCAATGCCGGTGGCGACTACGAGTGCAAACCCTGGCCCTACAGCGGCTGGTGTGGCGGCTCGACCAGCCACTATGCACCGGGTACCGGCAGCCACTGGAGCGATGCCTGGATCAAGCTGTGATCATCCGCTCGTGACCAAAAGAGAGCCATAACGACAGAGGGGGAGCCATCGGCTCCCCCTCTCGTTTATCTCTTCAACCCGGCTTAACGGGCATCTTCCTTCAGCCACTGCGCTACGCGCTTGGCGAAGTAGGTGAGGATGCCATCGGCCCCGGCCCGCTTGAAGCAGAGCAGGGACTCCATGATGGTCTCCTTCTCTTTCAGCCAGCCGTTCTGGATCGCCGCCATGTGCATGGCGTACTCGCCGCTGACCTGATAGGCGAAAGTCGGCACGCCGAACTGCTCCTTCACCTGACGAACCACGTCCAGATAGGGCATGCCCGGCTTGACCATCACGCTGTCGGCCCCTTCCTGAATATCCAGCGCCACTTCGTGCAGGGCTTCGTTACTGTTGGCCGGATCCATCTGGTAGGTGGCCTTGTTGCTCTTGCCGAGGTTGCCGGCAGAACCGACCGCATCGCGGAACGGGCCGTAGTAGCAGGAGGCGTACTTGGCGGAGTAGGCCATGATCTGGGTGTTGATGAAGCCATTCTCTTCCAGCGCGGCGCGGATGGCGCCGATGCGGCCATCCATCATGTCGGACGGCGCGACGATATCGACCCCGGCCTCGGCATGGGAGAGCGCCTGCTTGATCAGGATCTCGGTGGTGATGTCGTTCAGCACATAGCCTTCGTCATCGATAATGCCGTCCTGCCCGTGGGTGGTGAACGGATCGAGCGCCACGTCGGTGATGACCCCGAGCTCCGGGAAGCGGGCCTTGAGGGCACGCACGGTGCGCTGGGCCAGTCCGTTTGGATTGTAGGCCTCTTCCGCCATCAGGCTCTTGCTCTCCAGCGGAGTGACCGGGAACAGGGCAATAGCAGGTACGCCCAGCTCCACCAGCTCGGCGGCTTCCTCCAGCAGCAGATCGATGGAGAGACGCTCCACCCCCGGCATTGAGGGAACGGCTTCCCGACGGTTCTCCCCCTCCAGCACGAACACCGGATAGATGAGATCGTTGACGGTCAGTACGTTCTCGCGCACCAGACGACGGCTGAAATCATGTTTGCGCAGACGGCGCAGGCGGCGGCCCGGAAAGGCGCCCGGAAGAGTTGTAGCCATGAATCACTCCTGGAGAGGAAGTTGGAAGAACGCGGCGGAGGTGGCCCGGGTATGGGCCAGCAAGGCCTCGGGCGCTTCACCACGACAGGCCGCCACCACCTGGGCGATGTGCGGCAAAAAAGCGGGTTCGTTGCGTTTCGGGCGCGGTTTCAGATCTCGCGGCACCAGATAGGGGGCATCGGTCTCGATCATCAGCCGACCGGCCGGAATTCGGGCCACCTGCTCGCGCAGCAGCTGACCGCGGCGCTCGTCGCAGAGCCAGCCGGTCACCCCGATATGTAGCCCCAGCGCCAAACACTCGTCCAGCTCCTCGTCGGAGCCGGTGAAGCAGTGCAGCACGGCTCCCGGTAGTTTCGGCAACCAGGGACGGAGGATCTCGATAAAACGGGCGTGCGCATCGCGGCAGTGGAGAAACACCGGCATCCCGAGCTCGGCGGCCAGTGCCAGCTGGGCGGCGAATACCGCGTCCTGCACCGGGCGGGGGGAGAAGTCGCGGTTGTAGTCGAGACCGCACTCGCCGATGGCCACCACCTGCGGCAAGGCCGCCAGCTCGCGCAGGGCGGGCAGGGTCGCCTCATCGACACTCTTGGCATCGTGGGGATGGACCCCGGCGGTGGAGAAGCAGTAGCCCGGCCAGCGGGCGGCCAACCCAGCGCTCTCGCGGCTGCCGTCCAGATCGGTACCGGTCAGGATCAGCGCTTCCACTCCGGCGGCACGAGCGCGGGCCACCAGCTCAGCCTGCTCGCCGGCAAACTGGCTGCTGGTCAGGTTTAAACCGATATCGATCATGGGATGAGGAGTTCCAGACAAAAGGAATACATATCAGGTATTTGAAAACCATCTACCGAATGGGGCCTTACCATACGCCTCGAACGGGAGCATGAAAAGAGGAAGGGAGCCTCAGCTCCCCTCGTTCTGCTATTCCTGCGGACGTCGTCATCCTCTCGCCGTCCGGCAAACAGGTGACGAACAGAGCCTCAGCTCTCCACATCCGGTTGTTCCTGTTGCTCTTCATCCTCTTTCTTCACGTAGAAGCGGGCGAAGAACAGACCTATCTCCCACAGCGCCCACATCGGGATGGCGAGCAGGGTCTGGGAGAAGACATCAGGCGGCGTCAGCAGCATGCCGACCACAAACACCCCGACGATGACGTAGGGACGTTTCTCCTTCAGGTTTTGCGGTGTGGTCACGCCGGTCCAGCAGAGCAGTATGGTGGCCACCGGAATTTCGAACGCCACCCCGAACGCGAAGAACAGGGTCAGTACAAAGTCCAGATAGCTGGCGATATCGGTAGCCACCGTCACCCCTGCGGGTGCTGTGCTGGTGAAGAAACCGAACACCAGCGGGAACACCACGTAGTAGGCGAACGCCATCCCCGCATAGAACAGCAGGGCACTGGAGACCACCAGCGGCATGATCAGGCGCCGTTCGTGCTGGTACAGACCGGGGGCGATAAAAGCCCAGGCCTGATAGAGCAGATAGGGGATCGCCACGAAGAAGGAGACCACCAGCGTCAGCTTGATCGGCGTCAGGAAGGGGGTCGCCACATCCGTCGCTATCATGCTGGTCCCTTCCGGCAGCTGGCTGAGCAGCGGCTGGGCCACGAAGTCGTAGATGTTGTTGGAGAAGTAGATCAGCGCCAGAAACACCACGAGGATGGCGGTAATGGAGCGCAGCAAGCGGGTTCTCAGCTCAACCAGATGGCTGATCAGGGGTTGTTCGGCCTGACTCATGACTTCACCTCCCCTTTTACTGCGGAGTCGCTGACCGGCACCAGCTCGCTCTCCCGCTGGCTGTTGACCGGCGGCACGTCGTGGCTCAGCTGCACCGCAGGCTCAACCGGCGTGGCAGGCTCAGCCTGGGCGACCGGCTCGGGGCGTGGCGGACGGATCTCGTTCTCCACCTGATAGGGGCGATTGACCGACTGGGCCGCCGCCTTGAGCTGTTCGATGGACTCCTGCAACTCGGGGCTCAGGTTGCTCATCTGCAACTGTTCGGCCTTCTTGAGGTCGTTATGCAGCTCTTGCAACTTGAGCTCCTGCTCCAGCTCGGACTTGACCGAGTTCGCGGTCGAACGAATGAGGCGGATCCAGTGGGTAGCCGTGCGGATGGCAACCGGCAGCCGCTCGGGCCCCAGTACCACCAGTGCTACCACACCGATAACGACCAGCTCCCAAAAACCGATATCGAACATGGCTTAGGCCTGGTCTTTGTCTTTCTGCTTGGCGGTCTCACTGCTCTGAGTGGCCGCTTCGTTCAGCTGTTTCGGGGGAAACTCGGCATCTTTCTGCTCGGCCTTGGCATCAGCCGGCTCGTCGGAGAGGGCTTTCTTGAACCCTTTGACCGCCGCGCCCAGATCACCGCCAATGCCGCGCAGTTTCTTGGTACCGAACAGCAGCACGACGATGACTGCAATGATCAACAATTGCCAAATACTGATACCACCCATGATTTTCTCTCCAGAACAGGCGCCTGACGGCGCGGTTGTTGATTAATGGGAACGGGTTCGCAACCAGCCGACCAGCCAGCAGAGGGCTGCACCGGCGAGACTGGCTTGTCCCCACTCAATGTGTTGTTTTTGGGTCAGCAAGAATACACCCGCCAATAGCAGGCTGGCTCCAACCCCTAAGAGGTAGCGGGCCTGCCCCTGCCGGCGGCTGTGACGGCGGAACTCGGCAAACATCTGGTCGAAATGACGCTGCTGATGACGGGTCTGACGCAGAGTCTCATAGACCAGCTCCGGCAGCTCCGGCAGCTTCTCCGCCCAGAATGGCGCCTTCTCCTTGATGGCGTTCAATACCGACTTGGGCCCGACCTGTTCGTGCATCCAGTTCTCGAGGAACGGCTTGGCGGTCTGCCACAAATCGAGCTGCGGGTAGAGCTGACGCCCCAACCCTTCCACATAGAGCAGGGTCTTTTGCAGCAGCACCAGCTGCGGCTGCACCGTCATATGGAAGCGACGCGCGGTGTTGAACAGGTTTAGCAGCACGTGACCGAACGAAATTTCGGAGAGCGGCTTCTCGAAGATGGGCTCCAGCACGGTGCGGATGGCAAACTCGAACTCGTCCACCTTGGTGTCTGCCGGTACCCAGCCCGACTCCACGTGCAGCTCCGCCACCCGACGATAGTCTCGGTTGAAGAAGGCGAGGAAGTTCTCCGCCAGATAGCGTTTGTCTTCCCGATTGAGGGTACCGACGATGCCGCAGTCGATGCCGATCCAGAGCGGGTTTTCCGGATGTTCGTAAGAGACGAAGATATTGCCCGGGTGCATATCGGCGTGGAAGAAGCTGTCGCGGAACACCTGAGTGAAGAACACCTCGACCCCGCGCTCAGCCAGCAGCTTCATATTGGTGCCGTTGGCTTCCAGCGCCGGGATATCGGAGACCGGAATACCGTAGATGCGCTCCATCACCAGCACCTGCTCACGGCAGAGGTCGGTGATGATTTCAGGCACATAGAGCGCTTCGGAGCCGGTGAAGTTGCGGCGCAGCTGGATGGCGTTGGCCGCTTCGCGCATCAGATTCAGCTCGTCGAGGATGGTCTTGCGATACTCCTCCACCACCTCGATGGGGCGCAGTCGTGCACTCTGGGGCACGAAGCGCGCCACCAGACGGGCCAGCGCCTGCATCAACCGCAGGTCGGCCTCGATGACCGGTTCGATGTCGGGACGGATCACCTTGATGACGATCTCGCGGCCACTCTCCTTCAAGCGGGCGGTATGCACCTGCGCGATGGAAGCCGACGCCAGCGGCGTCTCGTCGAAGTCGTCAAACAGGGTCTCGATGGGACAACCCAGGCTCAGCTCGATCTGCTGGCGCGCCGCCTGACCACAGAAGGGGGGCACCCTGTCTTGCAGCAGGGCCAGCTCTTCGGCGATATCCGGCGGCAGCAGGTCGCGGCGGGTCGAGAGCATCTGGCCAAACTTGATGAAGATGGGGCCAAGGGCCTCGAAGGCGAGGCGGATGCGGGCACCGCGGCTGAGATCCGGTTGTTTGTTCTTGAGCCAGAACAGGGAGCGACGGGCCAGACGACCCGGCCAGGGTTGATAGCGGGCGGGCACCAGTTCGTCGATGCCCTGCTCCAGCAGGATGGTGATGATGCGATAGAGGCGTTTGAACTCCTTCGGGGTCATCAGGTCACCTGCTGTTCAAAGCGGGCCAGCCGCAGTTCGACGGCCTTGAGCTGCTGGGCCAGCACCTCGACGTCATCGTTGAAACTCGCCACTTCCAGCGGGCCGGGGGCGAGGCGGGCCTCTTCGGTCAGATATTCCGCCAGCTGGCTGCGGGTGCGGCACAGCTCGCGGCCGACCAGACGACGCGCCTGACGGGCACCGCTGAACAGGGTGTGGGCCAGCACGTCGCCGGTATAGCGCGACAGCTCCTCTTCCCAGTCGATATCCAGCTCACCCAATAGAACGCTGAATGCCTGTACCAGCTGGGGATCACCGCTCAGATCCAGCTTCTCCTCGCGGATATAGCGGGTCAGGGCGGACGGGTCTTTCAGCAGACCGAGGGCGGTCAGGGAGAGGCTAAGCACCGCATCGGCCTCCCCTTCATGCTGGGCCAGCACATCCAGCCGACGCTCGGAGAAGACAAACCAGAGCGGCTTGAGTTCACGCAGCTCCAGCTTGAGCACCTTGCCCACCAGTTTGCGCAGCCGCTCCGGGCTCTGTTTGTCCAGCGCCAGCAACTGGTTGAGGCTGGTTTCGATCACCGCGGTGACCATGGCATCCATCGGCATAGGCAACCTTAAAACTTGTAACCGCGGTGCAGGGCGACCACACCCTGAGTCAGATTGAAGTACTCCACCTGCTCGAAACCGACATTTTCCATCATGCCAGCCAGGGTCTGCTGATCCGGGTGCATGCGGATGGACTCTGCCAGATATTTGTAGCTTTCACTATCGTTCGCGACGATTTCGCCCATTTTCGGCAGCAGTTTGAAGGAGTAGAGATCATAGAGCTTGGCGATCACTTCGCTGACCGGCTTGGAGAACTCCAGCACCAGCAGACGGCCACCCGGCTTGAGTACTCGGAACATGGAGGCGAGCGCCTTGTCCTTGTCGGTGACGTTGCGCAGGCCGAAGCCGATGGTAATCACGTCGAAGTGGTTATCGGGGAAAGGGAGCGCCTCGGCATTGGCCTGCACGTAGGAGACGTTGTTGGCGACCCCCAGATTGCGCAGTTTGTCGCGGCCCACTTTCAGCATGGAGTCGTTGATATCCGCCAGCACCACCTGACCGGTCTCGCCGACGATGCGGGAGAACTTGGCGGTCAAGTCACCGGTACCACCGGCCAGATCCAGCACCTTCTGGCCCTTGCGCACACCGGAACAGTCGATGGTGAAGCGCTTCCACAGGCGGTGGATGCCGAACGACATCAGATCGTTCATCAGATCATACTTGGCTGCCACCGAATGGAAGACACCTGCTACCAGAGTTTCCTTCTCGGTCGCGGCCACGGTTTTAAAGCCAAAATGCGTTGTCGTTGCTTGTTCTGACATCCCTTAAACACCCATAGAGCAAAGAATGGCCGCCAGTTTACCAGAGCCACTGGCGTCCGGACACCTTAAACCCGGCTCGCAACCAACTGCATGCCCAGCACCACCATGGCCAGACAGAGGAAGAGATTGAGACCGATATTGAGCAGCGCTTTCAGATAGGCCCCATGCTGGGCCAGCACTACCGTATCGAGGGCAAAGGAAGAAAACGTGGTCAGGGCACCGAGGATCCCCACCATCAGCAGCGGCTTCATCGGGTGTTCTACCACATGACCATGACTGATGAGGGCGAACGCCACCCCCATGATGAAAGAGCCCACCACGTTGACCACCAGAGTCCCGTAAGGAAAGTGGCGCCCCAGCAGCAAGGCCATCAGTTCGGCAATCCCAAAACGAAGGCAGGCGCCGATGGCGCCCCCTGCAGCAACATAGAACCAGGTTTGCATGGTGTCACTCCCTCAGGGTCAGGCCGCCATTATGTCGCAATGGCGGCCCTTGTGCCCAGAGGCGGAACTAATCGTCATCCAGCCTGATTGATATCTCAGCGGCGAAAATCGATGGGCTCTGGCTCACCCAGCACGATTTCGGTCTGGGCCGGGCGGGTCTGGGCAATCACCTTGCCGTGGCGGATCGAGTAACGCACCGGCACCTGACGGCGCACCGCATCGAAGCCGTTGTCGGCAGGCAGGATCAACAGGTTGGCCGGTTTGCCCACCTCGATGCCATAGCGATCCTGCACGTTCAGGGTGCGGGCGCTGTGGCTGCTGATCAGCTTCAAGCCGTCGTTGATCTGCTCGTAGCCCATGATTTGGCAGACATGCAGCCCCATGTGCAACACCTGCAACATGTTGGCGGTGCCCATGGGATACCAGGGATCGAACACATCGTCGTGACCGAAGCAGACGTTGATGTTCGCCTCCAGCATCTCCTTCACCCGGGTAATACCGCGACGTTTGGGATAGGTATCGAACCGTCCCTGCAAGTGAATGTTCACCAGCGGATTGGCCACGAAGTTGATGTCCGCCATCTTGAGCAGACGGAACAGGCGGGAAGCATAAGCGCCGTTGTAGGAGTGCATGGCGGTGGTGTGACTGGCCGTCACCCGATGGCCGATACCTCGCTCGTAGGCCAGGGTTGCCAACGTCTCGATGAAACGGGACTGCTCGTCATCGATCTCGTCGCAGTGCACATCGACCAGAACCTGATACTTCTCGGCAAGATCGAAGATGTAGTGCAGACTTTCGACACCATATTCCCGGGTAAACTCGAAGTGGGGTATCGCGCCAATCACGTCGGCCCCCAGCTTGAGCGCCTCCTCCAGCAGTGCCTTGCCATTCGGGTAGGAGAGGATCCCCTCCTGCGGGAAGGCGACGATCTGCAGCTCCACCCACTCCTTCATCTCTTCCCGCACTTCCAGCATCGCCTTGAGCGCGACCAGATTGGGATCGGAGACATCGACGTGAGTACGGACAAACTGGATGCCGTTGGCGATCTGCCACTTCAGCGTCTGGATGGCGCGCTGTTTCACATCCTCATGGGTCAGCAGCGCCTTGCGCTCGGCCCAGCGCTCGATCCCCTCGAACAGGGTGCCGGAGAGGTTCCAGCTCGGCTCGCCCGCTGTCTGGGTGGTATCGAGGTGAATGTGGGGTTCGATAAAGGGAGCGATCGCCAGACCGCCCTCCCCGTCCAGCACCCGACCGGCGACGGCATGTTCGTCATGGGGTTCGATGGCTGTGATGACCCCATCCTGACAACGGAGCTGCCACAACCCTTCCCGATCGGTCAAACGAATATGTTGAATCAGCATTTGCTAGCTTCCTGTACCAGAACCGGCCGCTGGGTGAGGCGAACCAGAATGAAATAGGTGAAGGCGGCGCCCAATACCGCGTTGAGTGGCACTATGCCCGGCAGCCACTTGCCGACAGCCACCCCGACTGCCGTGGCGACCAGCGCCTGCCAGCGCACCGTCTCGAACTGCTGATCGGCAAATTGACGGTAACGCTCACGATTGAGCAGGAAATCCATGATGATAATGCCACCGATCGGCGGAATTGCCGTACTCAAAAAGGCCAGCCAGCCGACAAAGTTGTTGTAAAGCCAGAGGGCGCAAGCGGTACCGATGAGGCCGTTGATCACGCTGAGCGGCTTGCTCTTGAGGCCGGTAATGTTGGCAAAACCGAGGCCGGAGGCATAGAGCGCGTTGTCGTTGGTGGTCCAGATATTGAGGCCCAGCACCAGAATGGCGGGGATCAGTAAACCCTGCATCAACATCACTTCCGATATATCGGCCTGCCCTGTCACCGCCGCACCGGCTGCGCCGAAGACGAACATTAGCGTGTTGCCCAAAAAAAACGCCACCATGGTAATCATGACTGCGCCCCAGGGTTTGCGACCAAATCGGACAAAGTCGGCGGTCAGAGTTCCTGCACTGATAAAGGAACCGACCACCATGGTCAGCGCCGTGGTGAACTCGATAGGATTGGTCGGTTGTACCTGCTGCAGCGCCGCCATGCCACCGGTCGAGGTCACCGCCAGCCAGACCGAGTAACCGCCGAGCAGCGCAATGGCCGGCACGGCCACAAAGCTCAGCACCATCAGGGCGGAGATCCCGAAGTAGACGGTCACCGTCATCAACATGCCCGAAATGGCGATCAGCCAGTTCACATCGATCCCAGTCGCCTTCTGTACCGGCAGGGCAAACATCGCCACGCCCACGCCAAACCAGCCGACCTGAGTGCCACCCAGCAGCAGGGATGGCAGCCAGGAACCTTTCACCCCAAACGAGTAGCGCGCCAACAGATGGGTAGAGAGACCGGTTGAGGCACCGATATAACCGAGACAAGCGGTGTAGATACCCAGCAGCAAGTTGCCGATCAGTACCGCCTTGATGAAGTCATCGAACACCAGCCCAGTGCCCAGCGCACCACCGGTCCACATGCTGGCAGAGAAGAAGGTCAGGCCGAGCATCACCAGCATCAACGACAGCACACCTTTGCGCCCTTTGGCGGGTACCGCCCCCAAACAGTATTCGTTATCCTGCGCCATGCTCTTTCTCCACGTAATAGGCAAAACGCGCCGGATTTTACATGTAAAACGTTTTACGTCAATCAATCATGGTTAAATCTCTGGATAAAACCATAAATAGCAGTCAAATGAGTAACACACCGGGACTCAAATCAGCAGATAAACAGTGTCGGCTGCAAGCAGAGGGGGTTGTGGGAATAGGGAATGTAAGGGGATATCACAAAAATGACAGATGCAAAAAAGCCTCCCTTTTCAGGGAGGCTTTCTATTTAATGGTGCTGATACCCAGAATCGAACTGGGGACCTCATCCTTACCAAGGATGCGCTCTACCGACTGAGCCATATCAG
>NZ_JAAKUB010000027.1:0-67854 GCF_049174935.1 Aeromonas sp. 600886
AGTGGATGTAATAAGCCTCAGAGAGGCTGGATCACAACCATGAAGATCAATGAGAATGGGCAAGATGTTCGCGGATCAATGAAGGATCAGAAACGAGGCGCGATTGAGGTGTCCACAGTTAAAACAGGCAGCGGTGTAATCACAGAGATAAAAAGATTGATGAATATATATCAACTGACCTGACGATATTGCTCGGTCACGGTAATACGCGGCTTCATCCGGTTATTCATCACCTTGATCACCCCGAAACGCGGCAGAGTTTTACTGGTGGTCAATACCAGATCGGCTGTGAGGTTCAAACAGACGCTGGCCTGCTCCCCTGCCTCAATGACCATAAATTCGCCGTTGCCATGAGGTGTATTCATCAAGACCAGATCACCATTTTGCGGGATCACTTGCGGATGTTGTTCACTAAAAAACCAGCTTTGTGGCATCAGGGGTTTATAAAAACGACTGACAGCGATAGCATTAAGCACCAACTGAACCTGATGGGGAATACTCCACTCAAGTTCGGCTGCTTTATCCATCAACTGGTAATAGAGGGCGGCATCATCGACGCAAAAAGGCTGGGTTGCAAACGAGCTGGGCACCAATTGCCGCCCTTTATACTCGGTCGCAAATAACATGTTATCAGACAGGTCCAACATCAGACGGTCACTCTGGGCATCATAGTGCCATTGCCAGCTATCGGTCGGTTGGATAAACATGTTGGAGCCCTTACTTGATAATTACCAGTTGACTTTATTCCATATGCAGGAAATCAGCAACGTCAAATAAAGGGCCCCGCCATCTATTTCTTAAATATTGGTCACAATCTCTTTGACCAACCCCGGCCCATTATAAATAAAGCCGCTATAAATTTGTACCAGACTGGCACCGGCGGCCAATTTTTCACGGGCGGCCATGGCACTATCAATACCACCCACACCGATAATTGGCAGAGCACCATTGAGCGCCTTGGCCAGATGACGGATCACCTCGGTACTCTTGTGCTGCAGCGGACGACCACTCAGGCCACCCGCTTCACCGGCGTGGGGCATGTCATAAATCATCTCGCGCTCGAGGGTGGTATTGGTGGCGATAACCCCATCAATACCATTCCGTACCAGCGACGCGGCCACCTGATCTATTTCTTCAAGGCTTAAATCCGGGGCAATTTTAACCGCCAGCGGCACATACTTTTTATATTGGGCGGCCAGCTCTTGCTGACGTACCTTGAGGGCTGCCAGCAATTCATCCAGCGCCTCGCCATATTGCAGCGAACGCAAACCCGGGGTGTTGGGGGAAGAGATATTGACGGCAATATAACCGGCATGATCATAAACCTTATCCATGCAGATCAGGTAATCATCCTTGCCCTGTTCGATGGGAGTGTCTTTGTTTTTGCCGATATTAATGCCGATGACTCCCTGATATTTGGCCTCTTTTACCTTGGCCACCAGATGATCCACCCCCTTGTTGTTGAATCCCATCCGGTTGATGATCCCCTCTGCCGGAATAACCCGGAACAGGCGCGGCTTGTCATTGCCGCTCTGGGGTCTGGGGGTGACGGTTCCTACCTCGATAAAGCCAAATCCCATGGCGCCCAGCGCGTCAATGCACTCACCATCTTTATCCAGACCGGCCGCCAATCCCACCGGATTGGCAAAAGAAAGCCCCATGACAGTGACGGGGCGTTTCGGCAAATTCTGGCGGAAGAAACAATCGAGTGGCGTACCGAGAAGGCGGGGCAAATATTTCATGGAGAGATCGTGAGCCTGTTCCGGATTGAGCTTGAACAGGAAATGCCTGGCGATGGGGTACAACATCTTTGCTCCTTAAAGAAAGCCCCGGCGACTGGCCGGGGCTTTGGGTGTAATGTCGGTGTCATGCCTTAATCTGGCAATTAAAGTGCCCGACAATTCAACTGGAGCAGGTTCAACTCTCGCAAGGCCACCGAGAACTTGGCGAACTCGTGGGTGCTGGTGGTCTTGAAGTCGGCCAACATGTGGGTCCAACGGGACAAGAGTTGCTCATGCTCCGAAATCCAGTCGGCCAGTATGGTAGCGCATTCTCCCTGATCTTTGCACCCTTCCAGTACCACAGAAGTGAGACTGCGTTGCTGCCAGTCCAGATCTTCGCGGAAGGAGGCTCGCGCCATCGCCTGCCAGTGGTTGCCGACCGGCTGATGGTTGATCTGGTCGAGGAACCAGTGAAGATCCAGTTTGGCCCCGAGGCGATAGTAAACATTGGCGGCGCGCAGAATATCGGTCTTGTGCTCCGCGGCAATCTGCGCCAGATCTAGGCTGGAGAAGAGGCTGCTCATATGGGCGACCTGACGGGCAATGGCCTCCGGCACCTGTTTATCCATCCACTTGGCAACAGCCTGACGATGCTCGGCCACTTCGCTCTCATCCATCACCTCGTAGAGGTGCTTCCCTAAGGTCTCGAACGCAGGACGGAAGAAGGCGATGTTCTCGCTGATGCTCCAGCTGCGATTGCGGGCACGCAGGAACCAGCGGGTGGCACGGCGCACAATGCGGCGGCTGTAGAACATCAGCTCGAGCTGAGTCTGGGCATCCACCAGGTTGTCGCACCCTTCGATATCGCGCCACAGCTGGTTCATGCCAAACACTTCGCGGGCCATGGCAAAGCAGCAAGCCACTTCGGCGACCGAGGCACCGGTTTCGTCCTTCATCCGGCTGGCGAAGTTGAGCCCCATGTCGTTAACCAGCATGTTGGCCACCCGGGTAGCGATGATCTCGCCGCGTAGCGGGTGATCGGCCAGCTGGGCACCAAACTGCTGCTGCACCTTGGCCGGGAAGCTGGTGACAAGCATGTTGGCCAGGAACGGTTCGTCGGTCACTTCCGGGCAATTGAGTTGCTCTTTCAGTACCATCTTGCCGTAGGCCACCAGCACCGCCAGTTCGGGGCGGGTCAGCCCCTGCCCTGCCGCCATCCGCTCGGAAAGCTCCTCATCAGATGGCAGGAACTCCAGCGCACGATCGAGCTTGCCTTCCCGCTCCAACCCCTGAATAAAGCGCTGTTGCTCTTTCAGTTGTTCAGAGCCGCGGAAGCTGGTGACCGAGATGGACTGGGACTGGCGATAGGCGTTGGTGATCACGATCTGCGCCACGTCGTCGGTCATCTCATACAGTATCTGGTTACGTTGCTTGAGGGTCAGATCCCCTGCCGCCACCAACTGGTTCAGCAGGATCTTGATGTTCACCTCGTTATCGGAGCAATCCACCCCCCCCACGTTGTCGGTAAAATCGGTATTGATGCGACCGCCCTGACTGGCGTACTCCACCCGACCAAGCTGGGTAAAGCCGAGGTTGCCCCCCTCACCCACGATACGGGCCCGCAAATCGCGACCATTGACCCGCAATGCGTCGTTGCTGCGATCCCCAACTTCCCCATCGCTCTCCCGAGCGCTCTTCACATAGGTGCCGATGCCGCCGTTCCACAGCAGATCGACATTGAGGCAAAGCAGCGCCTTGATCAGCTCGTTTGGCGCCATGCTGGCCTTGTCGGTGCCGAGCAGTGTCTGCATTTCTGGGCTCAGCTTGATGGACTTGGCCGAGCGCAGGAAGATGCCGCCCCCTTGTGATATCAGCTCGCGGTTGTAGTCATCCCAGCTGGAACCCGGCAGATCGAACAGGCGCTGGCGCTCGACAAAACTCTTGGCCGCATCCGGAGTGGGGTCGACAAAGATATGCATGTGGTTGAACGCGCCCACCAGCCGGGTGTGCTCGGAGAGCAGCATGCCGTTGCCGAACACGTCGCCGGCCATGTCGCCGATCCCGACGCAGGTAAAATCTGTGGTCTGGCAGTTGACGCCGATCTCGCGGAAGTGGCGCTTGACCGACTCCCAGGCACCACGGGCGGTGATGCCCATCTTCTTGTGGTCGTAACCGACCGAGCCGCCGGAGGCGAACGCATCGCCGAGCCAGTGGCCGTATTCGAGGCTTATTTCGTTGGCGATGTCGGAGAAGGTCGCAGTGCCCTTGTCGGCGGCGACCACCAGGTAGTAGTCATCCTCATCGTGGCGCACCACGGATTTGGGCGGGATCACCTCGCCTGCGATGATGTTGTCGGTCACATCGAGCAGACCACGGATAAACAGGCGATAGCAGGCCTTGCCCTCTTCCTGAATAACGGCGCGAGGGGCCCCCGCCGGCATCTGCTTGCAGTAGAAACCACCCTTGGCCCCCACCGGCACGATGACGGTGTTCTTCACCTGCTGGGCTTTGACCAGACCCAGTACTTCAGTGCGGAAGTCTTCTTTGCGATCGGACCAGCGCAGACCGCCACGAGCCACCTTGCCCCAGCGCAGGTGTACCCCTTCCACTCGTGGCGAGTAGACAAAGATCTCGAACTTGGGTAGCGGCAGCGGCATGTCGGTGATGCTGGACGGCGCCAACTTGAAGGAGATGTAGGGCTTGATGTTGCCCGCCTTGTCCAGCTGGTAGTAGTTGGTGCGCAGGGTAGCGTCAATCATCTCCACATAGCGGCGAATGATGCGATCGTCATCGAGGTTAGCAACCTGATCCAGCTTGGCGGCAAGCTCCTCGTGCAGCTTGGCCTGTACCTTTGCGTCCTGCTTGCCGGCAGGATCTAGGCGCTGTTCGAACAGGGTAAACAGCAGTTGGGCGATATCGGGGTAGCGGGTCAGGGTCTCTTCGATATAGGACTGGCTGAAGGAGACGCCGGTCTGGCGCATGTATTTGGCATAGGCTCGCAGCACAGAGACCTGACGGCCGGTGAGACCCGCCCCCAATACCAGCCGGTTGAAGCCATCATCTTCCAGCTGCTTGTTCCAGATGGCGGCAAACGCCTGCTGGAAGCGCTGCTGGCTCTGGGCCAGATCAAAGGGCTGCTCGCCATGCAGCAGCATGGAGAAGTCGAGGATCCAGAACAGATCGCCGCCCGGAGTGCGAACCTGATACGGAGTCTCGCCGATCACCCGCAGTCCCATGTTCTCCAGCATCGGCAGCACGTCGGAGAGGTGAATGGGCTCGGTGCGGTGGAACAGCTTGAGCCGTACCCGACGATCGTTCTCCTCCTCCTGCGCGCGGTAGAACAGCATGCCCAGCGGCTCGGCTTCGCTCAGGTTATCGAGCGCCATGATGTCGGCCACGGCAGAGCCAGGCAGCACATCTTCCTTGTAAGCACGGGGGAAGGCGGTACTGAAACGGCGACGCAGCTCGTTGCCACGGGCCTCGCCATAGTGGGAAAGCAGCACGGAGTCGAGTCTGTCGTCCCAGCTGCGGGCCGCTTCAATCAGGTTGTTCTGTACTTCGTTCACATCCACATCCACGTTGTTGTTGTTGACCCGCACTATGTAGTGGGTCCGCGCCAGCACGCCTTCGGTGAAGTAGACGTTGAACTCCACCTCTTCATTGCTGCCAAAATATTTCTGCAAAATATGCTGGGTCTTGATCCGCAGCGCCGTGTTGTAGCGCTCCTTGGTGACATAGACCATGCAGGAGAAGAAACGACCGTACACATCGCGGCGCACGAACAGCCGCAGCATGTCCCGCTCCTGCATCTCCAGCACGCCAAGGCCGGTAGCCAGCAGTTCCTCTTCACGGGCCTGGATCAGCTCGTCACGGGGATAGGTTTCCAGCACGTTCAGCAGCGCCTTGTAGGCGTGGGAGCCCTTCTCATGACCGGAGGCCGCCATGATGCGTTCGAGGCGATGGCTGATGAGCGGGATCTGGGTCGCGCTGGTGTTGTAGATGGAAGAGGCGTAGAGGCCGATGAAGCGATCTTCCCCGATCACCTTGCCATGCTCGTCAAAGCGCTTGATGCCGATGTAATCCACATAAGCCGGACGGTGTACCCGGGACTTGCTGTTGGATTTGGTGAGGATCAGCAGGTCAGAGCTCAGGGCGGCGTGACGGGCGCTGGCAGGCATGTTGCCAAGGCGCTGGCCTACCTCCTTGATGGAGTTCTTCATCAGCCCCAGGCTGGAGCTCGCCTGCGGCAGGATCTCGTGATCCCCCTCCACCGCCTTGACGTCGTAGCGGCGATAGCCCATCAGGGTAAAGTTGTGGGCAGCTACCCATTTGAGGAAGGCAACGCAGGAGGCCACCTCCTCCTTGCTGACCGGGTGCTTGCGCTTGGGCAGTTCGTCGATGATCTCATTGAGCTTGGCCAGCATGGGCTGCCAGTCGCCGACTGCCAGCGCTACTTCACCAGCCACGGAGTTGAGCTCGGCAGCCAGCGCGGCCATCTGCTCCTCGCTGGTGAGGTGATCGATCTCGATAAGGAATGCCGTTTCAACCGAGGTCTGCCCGTCGGTGTTGTCGAGTTCCAGAATGGCATCAATCTTGCCATCCGCTCCACGAATGAGGTGCAGCGGTTGGTGCAGCATCATGTGGGCGGTGATATTGAGTCGCTTGAGCGCCATCCGGATGGAGTCCACCAGGAAGGGCGAGTCCTGCAGGATCACCTCGACGATGGTATGGGGCGATTGCCAGCCGTGACGGGTCAGCTCGGGATTGTAGACCCGGATGTAGGGATCGGTGCCGGTGCGCTGATTGAGGGCATTCCACAGGCTCAGGGCCGCGCCGTAGAGATCGCTGTCATTGCGATCGTGCAGGTCGGAGCTCGCCATGTTGCCGTAGAACTTGGCAACGAAGCGCTCGACCAGAGAGGCGCTGTTTTTAGGCAACTTCTGATGGATCAGGCTGAGAACGTTTTCGAGCAGAACTGAGGTAGGGGCGTCTTTCAATGCCATTTTTATATTCCTTATCGGACGACATTAACCACCGACGCAGAGGCAACCACCCTGGTTACCCGCTGGTGCAGAGTTGTTGCGAAGTGTAATGGCTTGGATAAGGGAAGGCGAGGAAAGGTGCTAACGAGATGTTAAAAACAAGGTGCAGATCACGGCTTAAACTGTGAGAAATTTTGCAAATAACCAAAAATACAGAAATTCCCACTACCTTTGTGCCAGTTTACCGGATAGATAGTGACGCAAAGCAGATAAACAGTCTGTAATCTGTTCGATTTTTGTTAATTTATGCGTTCGAGACTGATAAAGCGGTAATCGTCCTGGGTTTTCAGCCGAAAGTAGCCATGCACACCATTGATGGCGACAAAGGGGCGTATTTTTTCTATGCCAAGTTCCAGGGTCAACCCCTGTTCGCTGCGCACCACCAGCCGCCTGGCATGGCCCTGATACATCAGCATCACCTCATCGCTATTCAATGAGAGCCGAAAAGTAAACTGCTTCACACTTGCTCCTGATCACACGACAAATCACACAATGGGGGCAGGCGCATTCACGCCCCTGCCCCGTCGACACTTATTGCTGCAGCGCCTTGCTGACCTTCTCGAACAGATCCCGTGCCAGCCCCTCAAGGTTGGCAAGACGAGTCAGCTCGGCGCGGATCAGCGCCTTGCGCACCTCATCCAGTCGCTTGAACTGGATAAGCGGAGTGATGAGGCGGGAGGCCACCTGTGGATTGACCTCGTTGAGCTCGATCAGCAGATCGGTCAGGAAGCGGTAACCGCTGCCATCCACCGCATGGAACTGCACCTGATTACTCATGGCGAAACTGCCGATCAGCGCCCGCAGTCGGTTCGGGTTGCGAATGCTGAAAGTGGGGTGATTCATCGCCTGTTTCACTTCGCTCAGTACATCGGCAGCCGGCTTGCTGCCAATCAGCCGCAGCCAGTTGTCCAGCACCAGTCCATCCTTGGCCCACTTGCCTTCAAAATCGGCCAGCAGCGCAGCGCGGCATGGCAACAGATAGCCGTTGGCCACCTGCAGCGCCGCCAGGGTATCGGTCATGTTGTCGGCAGTTGCATACTGCTCGCGCACCAGCGCGTCGGCATGCTCCGCATCCAGCGCAGCCAGATAGCCGAGCACTACCCCTTTGAGGGCCCGTTTAGCCATGTCGGCATGCACCACCTGATAACCATTCAGACGCAGACTCTGATAGGTTGCCGCCAAGCGCGCACCAAAGGCCTCGGCAAGACGGGTGTGGATCGCGTCGCGCACCTGATGGATGGCATCGATATCGGCCACCTCGAACAGCTCGGCCAGGGTCGCCTCACCGGGCAGCGCCAGGATCTCCGCCTTGAGGGCCAAATCCAGTTCACTGTCGTCCAGAATGGCGACGAAGGCGGCCAGCAGGGTTTGGGAGAGCTCAACCCCCTGCCCGTGCTGGACCCGCGCCACCCCATCGATGACCGCTTTGTTGATCAGCATCTGGGCCGCATCCCAGCGGGCAAACTCGTTGCGGGCAAAGCGCATCAGGAAGGCGAGCGCTTCGTCGCTGTAGTCATAGTGCAGCTTGACCGGCGCAGAGAAGTCCCGAAGCAGAGAGGGAACCGGTTTGACGGGCACTTGATCGAATTCGAAGGTCTGCTCCGCTTCCAGCACATCGAGCACGTTGCCGATGGCCTTGCCCTGATACTGCAGAGGAATGACGGCACCCTGCTCGTCATAGAGCTCGATATCGAGGGGGATATGCAGCGGCAGCTTCTGCGGTTGATCCTGAGTCGGCGGGGTATGCTGGCTGACATGGAGGCGATAGATACCGCTCGCAGCATCATACTCGTCGGTAAGGGTCAGCTCGGGGGTGCCGGACTGGCTGTACCAGCGACGGAAACGACCGAGATCCACACCGGAAGCATCCTCCATCGCCTGCACGAAATCATCACAAGTAGCGGCCGAGCCGTCGTGACGCTCGAAGTAGAGGCGCATACCGGCCTGAAAGGCATCTTCCCCCAGCAGAGTATGCATCATGCGGATCACTTCCGACCCCTTCTCGTAGACGGTCAGGGTGTAGAAGTTGTTCATCTCGATCACCACATCCGGGCGGATCGGGTGTGCCATGGGGCCGGCATCTTCGGCAAACTGCGGGCCACGCACGGTACGCACGTTGTTGATGCGGTTGACGCCACGGGAGCCCAGATCGGAGGAGAACTCCTGATCCCGGAACACTGTCAGCCCCTCTTTCAGGCTGAGCTGGAACCAGTCTCGACAGGTGACGCGGTTGCCGGTCCAGTTGTGGAAATACTCATGACCGATCACCCGCTCGATACCGTGGTAGTCGCTGTCGGTGGCGGTGGCCGGATTGGCCAGCACGAACTTGGAGTTGAAGATGTTGAGCCCCTTGTTCTCCATGGCGCCCATGTTGAAGAAGTCCACCGCAACGATCATGTAGATGTCGAGATCATACTCGAGGCCAAAACGCTGCTCATCCCAGCGCATGGAGTTGATGAGACTCTCCATGGCAAAACCGGCGCGATCGAGGTTGCCCTTGTCGACGAAGATCTCGAGGGCCACCTTGCGGCCGCTCTTGGTGGTGTAGTGGCTGCGCTCCACATCGAAATCACCGGCCACCAGAGCAAACAGGTAGCTCGGTTTGGGGAAAGGATCCTGCCACTGCACGAAGTGACGGCTGCCATTCAGATCACCGCTGTCGACCTTGTTGCCATTGGAGAGCAGGAAAGGATATTTGGCTTTGTCAGCGGTAATGCGGGTGCTGTAGCGCGCCAGAATGTCGGGGCGATCCAGATAATAGGTAATGCGACGAAAGCCCTCCGCTTCACACTGGGTGCAGTAGGCATCGCCAGACTTGTAAAGCCCTTCCAGCGCGGTGTTGGCGGCCGGATCCAGCAGGGTGACAATGGTCAGCACACATTCGGCAGGCAGGTTGAACAGGGTCAGACTGCTCTCGCCTTGCTCGTAGTGGTCACAGGGAATGCCATCGATGGCAATGCTCTTGAGGGTCAGCTGCTCGCCATCGAGGACCAGCGGCGCATTGTGCTCGCCGTTGCGGCGAATGCGGGTGATGGCAGTGACCTGGGTCAGTGGCTCCTGCAGTTGGAAATCGAGGTCGATAGTGTCGATCCAGTAGAGCGGCGCCTGATAATCCTGGCGATATTTGGCCGTCATGGCCTGGGAGTGATCGGTCATTATTGTCTGCTTCCACGCTTGTTAAAGGCGAGAAAGAGGCTGTCACAACCAACTGGCGGGGTCAAACAATTTGCATGACGTCAGATGTGCCAGACAAAAAGAAAGGGCGACCGCAGTCGCCCTTGTGTATTAGAGTCGCCTTGTCAGCTGGGTTTGCTGATCTTGGCCAGATCCGCCGTGATATTAGCTGCTTCGATGAGATACTCATCGGGCGCCTCAAAATCCGCAGGCAGTTCGTCCAGACTCTTCACCGCCGGCTTGCCAAGGCGAGCCAGCCGCTCGTTGGTGCGTTTGAGCGCTTGCTCATCCTGCTTGGCCTGCTCGGCAACACGCTCCGCCTCGTTGAGGGAGACCGACTTCTTCTCCTTCTCCACCTTGTAGTCGGCAATATCTTGCATCACGTAGGCGAACTCGGGATCCTTGGCGATGCGGGCATCATGAGCCGCCTGCAGCGTGGGCAGCAGAGTAGTGAAATTGCCCAGAGTCTGATAGTTGGCAGAGGCTATCTTGTCCCACGGCAGCGCATTGAACTCACGGCTTTCACCCGTCTCTTCCGGCGCAACCGGTGTCGGGAAGCTGATATCCGGCGCAACGCCCTTGTTCTGGGTACTGCCACCGTTGATCCGGTAGAACTTGGCGATGGTGTACTGCACGTGACCCAGCGGCTGCTCGTAGAAGTCATAGACCTTGGCGAGGCTGCGATGCTGCTGCACTGTCCCCTTGCCGAAGGAGTTTTCCCCAAGGATCAGGGCTCGCCCATAATCCTGCATGGCGGCAGCAAAGATCTCGGAGGCCGAGGCACTGTATCTGTCGATCAGCACCGACATGGGACCGCCGTAATAGACGTTGCCATCGTCGTCACCGTTGACCGTGATACGGCCCATATGATCACGGATCTGAACCACAGGACCGCTGCCAAAGAAGAGACCACTCAGGGCAGAGGCTTCAGTCAGGGCGCCACCGCCGTTACCGCGCAGATCGATGATCAGACCATCGATCTTCTGCTTGTTGAGGCTGGAGAGCTCCTTGATCACGTCGTCATGCAGATTGACGTAGAAACTCGGGATCTCGATGACACCAATCTTCTTGCCTTCGGCGTTAATCACCTTGGACTTGGCGGCTCTGTCTTCAAGGCGCACCTTGTCGCGGGTCAGCTCGATCTGCTCGGTCTTGGCGGTTGCGCCCTTGCCGCGCTGAATTTCAAGCTTGACCTTGCTCCCCTTGGGCCCCTTGATGAGCTCGACCACGTCATCGAGACGCCAGCCGATCACATCGACAATCTTGCCATCTTCCTGCCCTACCCCGGTGATCTTGTCATCGGGTTTGAGGTGGTTGGATTTGGCAGCCGGGCCACCGGGCACCAAAGAACGGATGACGGTAAAGTCATCTTCCGCCTGCAACACGGCACCGATCCCCTCCAGCGAAAGGTTCATCTCGGTGTTGAAACGATCGGCACTGCGCGGTGAGAGGTAACTGGTGTGCGGTTCGATGGCGCGAGCGAAGGAGTTCATGAAGAGCTGGAAGACATCCTCACTCTCGGTCTGGGACATCCGCTTGATGGCATTGTTGTAACGCTTGCCAAGCAGCTCCTTGATCTCGGGCCACTCCTTGCCGCTGAGCTTGAGACTCAGGGCATCGAACTTGACCCGCTGACGCCACAGCTCGTTGAGCTCTGCTTCATCTTTGGGCCAAGCCGCCCCTTCCCGATCAAACACATAGTTGTCGGTCTGGGTAAAATCGAAAGGAGTATCAAGCAGTTTGAGGGCGTATTCGAACCGCTCATAACGCCGCTGCTGACTCAGGTTGAACATCTCGTAGGCGGGAGCCAGACGGCCTCTTTCGAGGTCGGTGTCAAAACCGTTACGGTACTTTTCAAAACGGCTGATATCAGAGGCCAAAAACAGGTTGCGGCTGTAGTCCAGATTCTCCAGATATTTATCGAAAATCACGGAGGAAAAGGCATCGTCCAGCTTGAACTGTTTGTAGTGCGAGCGGGTAAACAGATTGGTAATTCGCTTGCTGGCCGTAGCATGTTGGCTCTCTTGAGCCAACACAGGCAAATCACTCTCCTTGAGCACCGGCTCGATGGCCTGTGCAAGCCCGGCAAGCGCCAGGCTACAGGCAACGAGGGAAAAACGAATTACGCCATGCTTCAACATTTGTCTCCTTAGAGAACCAAGTGCTCTGATTTGACCCGCACCATCATGCCGGTCTGCAGTTGGACCTGTACATCGTCCTTGGTTACTTCCTTGATGGTTGCCGGAACCGGGAATTTACCCATAACGACGCGCACATCCTGGCCCACTTTCAGCGTAGCGGCATCCACTTTAACCAGCGGAGCGTCAGCGACCGGTGCCTTGGCTGCAGCTTTCGGCTTGGCAGCTACATCAGCTTTCTCGGTTTTCTCGGTTTTGCGCACAGCAGGACGACGGGGCTTCTTGGCCTTCTCATCCTTCTCTTTGGTATTGGTACGACGGCTGGCGAATACGCGCTCTTTGCTCTCTTTCAGAGCTTGCTTGGCGTGTTCGATGTGCTCTTCGGTCAGCAGCTCGCCCGGGTTGCCATCCAGATCAACGCGAGCCTGGCCAGCTTTGAGACCGTGCAGGTAGCGCCAGCTGGAGGTGTATTGACGCAGTGCGGAACGCAGCATGGTCTTGGAGACTCTGGCATCGTCAGCAAGACGCTCGGCCAAATCCTGGAAGATGCCAATCTTGAGCGGCTTGGCCTCTCCTTCAGCAACGAAGCAGGCCGGGAATTTCTCGACCAGGTAGGCAACGATCTCTTTACTGTTCTTCAGCTTCTCAGTGTTTTCCATGTATAACCTTGGCTTTCATATAAACGCACGGGCACGTCCCGAGCACAACAAAGGCCCCATTATAGAGAGCTTGGGGCCTTTTGCGAACCATCTAGCAATGACTTAGAGCATGCTTTCCAAAATTTGCACCGTTTCTTCGAGGCCAATCCGGTCTTGCTGGTCGAAACGGTTAAAAATCGGACTGTCGATATCGAGTACCCCGATGATCTCGCCACCACGGCGCACCGGGATCACGATTTCCGAGTTGCTCGCGCCATCACAAGCGATGTGACCATCGAACTGGTGGACATCGTCAATGAGCTGGGTTCTCCCCTCTGCCACTGCCGTACCACACACCCCGCGGCCGACCGGGATCCGCACGCAGGCCGGTTTGCCCTGAAATGGCCCCAATACCAGGGTCTCGCCCTGCAACAGATAAAAACCGACCCAGTTGATCTCCTCCAGCTCCTGATTCAGCAGTGCGGAGAGGTTGGCCAGATTGGCAATCAGATCGGTTTCCCCCTCCAGCAGCGCCTTGGCCTGCTGGTTGAGGGTGCGATAAAACGGTTGTTTTTCAATCATGATTAAATGAACTTCACTCCCTGATGGTTTGGGGAAGGTAACGCCTGGCCGGGAAATTTCAAATATTTTTTCCACTCCCCACCTCTTGCGCCGTTATTCCCGGGCAACGGAAAGCGCCAATTGCTGGCGTTGACCATTACTCCACTCGATATTTAACAACCAGATCATGACGGGTGATGTACAGCTCCCCACCTGGGTCACCCCCTGCCACTGTCCGTCTATTTCTTCAAAGCTCACCGGAATGGTGCCCATAAACATATCTTTGCCTTCGAGTGTCGTTTTCACCGGCTTGATGGCCGGATCGCCGCCGGTAATAGCGATGGCAAAGTCATGTTCGGCGCGCAGCGGTAATTCCTTGATGCCGACCGTCAGTGGCTTGTCACCAATCAGCGCGCTGCAAGGGGTGTGGGAAAGATCACAAATCTGATCTTTTTTCTGGTCAGCAGAGACGCTGTTATCGGCCGAAAACCAGGTGCGATAGGCCATCAGCGCCAATAACAGCGCCAATACCAGTACGAGGTGCAAAACTTTACGTGCGGTAAGTCTCTCTTTCATCAAAAACAGCCCGATTAAGATGCAATTAAAATAGTTTTTTGTGATCTCGAACAAGGTAAAAAACTGCCATATCGAGACCGGACGGAGCCAAATATATCACTGTTTATACTGTTATTTTACCTGTCACTTCAGTATCATTCCCATGCAGTTTTCATTTAGCCATCTTTTGCTTTTCCTTTCGTTAACAGATGTTAACAACTGGTCGGCGGTGGCTGATGAAGCCAGTCCGGTCCTCCGGATACAAAACCAAACAACAGCAGCATCGGAAGCGGAATATAACGATGAGCCATACAACTAACCATCCTGAGTACAACTACACCGTTGTTCGCCAGTTTACCGTCATGACGATTGTCTGGGGAATTGTCGGCATGTCGGTTGGCGTACTGATCGCAGCCCAGTTGATCTGGCCTGCCCTCAACTTCGAGACCCCGTGGCTGACTTACAGTCGTCTGCGGCCCCTCCATACCAACGCAGTGATCTTCGCCTTCGGCGTCAGTGCACTGATGGCCACCTCCTTCTACGTGGTGCAGCGCACCTGCCAAACCAGACTGTTTGGTGGCCCGCTGGCAACCTTCGTCTTCTGGGGCTGGCAAGCAATCATCCTCTCTGCCGCCATCTCTCTGCCGCTGGGTTTCACCTCCGCCAAAGAGTATGCCGAGCTGGAGTGGCCGATTGATATCGCCATCACTGTGGTATGGGTCGCCTATGCCATCGTCTTCTTCGGCACCCTGATGAAGCGCACCACCTCCCACATCTATGTGGCAAACTGGTTCTTCGGCGCCTTCATCATCACCGTTGCGGTGCTGCACATCGTCAACAACATGGAAGTACCGCTCTCCGGCATGAAGTCCTACTCCATGTACTCCGGCGCCATGGACGCCATGGTGCAGTGGTGGTATGGCCATAACGCGGTGGGCTTCCTGCTGACCGCCGGCTTCCTGGGGATGATGTACTACTTCGTACCCAAGCAGGCCGGTCGTCCGGTTTACTCCTATCGCCTCTCCATCGTCCACTTCTGGGCGCTGATCTCCCTCTATATCTGGGCCGGTCCGCACCACCTGCACTACACCGCACTGCCAGACTGGGCTCAGTCACTGGGCATGGTGATGTCCCTGATCCTGTTTGTCCCCTCCTGGGGCGGCATGATCAACGGCATCATGACCCTCTCCGGTGCCTGGCACAAACTGCGTTATGACCCCATCCTGCGCTTCCTGATCGTCTCTCTCTCTTTCTACGGCATGTCGACCTTCGAAGGCCCGATGATGGCGATCAAAACCGTCAACGCCCTCTCCCACTACACAGACTGGACCGTTGGTCACGTGCACTCCGGTGCGCTGGGCTGGGTTGCCATGGTCTCCATCGGTGCGGTTTACCATCTGATCCCGAACCTGTTCGGCCAGGGCCGGATGTACAGCGTCAAGCTGATCAACGTTCACTTCTGGCTGGCGACCGTGGGCACCGTGCTCTACATCGTTGCCATGTGGATTTCCGGCGTGATGCAGGGCCTGATGTGGCGTGCAGTCAACGAAGACGGCACCCTGACCTACAGCTTCGTTGAAGCGTTGCAGGCATCCTATCCCTTCTATTTCGTGCGCTTCCTGGGTGGCTGCTTCTTCGTCACCGGCATGTTGCTGATGGCTTACAACGCCTATCGCACCATCACTGCGCCCAAAGGTTCTCTGGAACCTGTCGCCCAGCCAGCATGATTGAAGAGGTCAACCCATGAGCAACAATAACCGTCACGAAATATTTGAAAAAAGCGTTCCCATGCTGGTGGTCGGCATCATCTTCGCCATCAGTCTGGGGGGCCTGGTTGAAATCACCCCGCTGTTCTTCCAAAAGCAAACCACCGAGCCGGTGGAGGGCCTCAAGCCCTACACCGCTCTGCAGATGGAAGGACGCGACATCTTCATTCGCGAAGGCTGCACCAACTGCCACAGCCAGATGATCCGTCCGTTCCGTGCCGAAACCGAGCGTTACGGTCACTACTCGGTCGCCGGTGAGAGCGTCTGGGAACACCCCTTCCTGTGGGGTTCCAAGCGTACAGGTCCGGATCTGGCCCGTGTCGGTGGCCGGTACTCCGACGAGTGGCACAAGGTTCACCTGATCAACCCGCGCGATGTGGTACCGGAATCCAACATGCCCGCCTATCCCTGGCTTGATACCAATGTGCTGACTGGCGAGATGACCGGCAAAAAACTGGCGCTGTTCCGCGATCACTTCGGTGTGCCCTATACCGACGCCGATATTCAGGGTGCTGGCGAAGCCGTCAAGGGCAAAACCGAGCTGGATGCGCTGGTGGCCTATCTGCAATCACTGGGTCATGCCCTGAAATAAGGAGGCGAAAATGGACTACGGCACATTTCGCGGTCTGTATACCTTGCTGTTGATGGCCATCATGATTGGCATCATCGTCTGGGCCTACAGCAAACGCCGCAAGACCTCTTTCGACGAGGCTGCCAATTTGGTTTTTGCCGATGATGAGCAACCCGGTGCTGATAAAAAGAACGCAGGAGCGAAACAATAATGAGCACTCTGTTTAGCATTTTTGTGACTGTCATCAGTCTGGGAACCATCCTCGGCTGCTTCTTGCTGCTGATGTGGTGCCGCAAGGACAAGATGGGTGTTGAAGAAGGCAAATCGATGGGTCACTCCTTCGATGGCATCGAGGAGATCAACAACCCGCTGCCGAAGTGGTGGACTTACATGTTCCTCTTCTTCATCGTCACCGGTCTGGTTTATTTGATCGCCTTCCCGGGGCTTGGCAACTTCAAAGGCCTGCTGGGCTGGCAAAGTTCCAACCAGGACGTGCGCTCGCTGGCCGAGTCCAAAGCTGCAACCGAATCGGCCAAGGCTGAAGGTCGCGCGGTGGAGTATGACCGTGAGGTCGCCAAGGCTGACGAGATCTACGGCGCCAAGTTCCGTGAACTCACCTACGAAGCGGATGGCAAAACCTATCGTGCCATCACCGAGATCGCCAAGGATCCGGAAGCCCTGAAAGTGGGTCAGCGTCTGTTCCTGCAGAACTGCTCCCAGTGCCACGGCTCTGACGCCCGCGGTGGTCGCGGTTTCCCGAACCTGACCGACAGCGAATGGCAATGGGGCGGCCAGCCTGATCAAATCAAGACCACCATCATGGGCGGTCGTCAGGGGATCATGGCTGCCTGGGGTGAAATCCTCGGCAAAGATGGCGTTCAGGAAGTGGCCTCCTATGTGCTGAGCCTCTCCGGTCGCAAGGTCGACCTGGTGGAAGCGAAGAAAGGTGAAGCACGCTTTGCCATCTGCGCTGCCTGCCACGGGGCCGATGCCAAGGGCGGTGTTGCCGTCGGTGCGCCAGATCTGACCAACAACACCTGGCTCTACGGTGGCTCCCGCGAAGTGGTGGTACAAACCATCACCCACGGTCGTCACGGTGTGATGCCAGCCTGGAAAGACATTCTGGGTGAGGACAAGGTTCACCTGCTGGCCTCCTACGTTTACAGCCTGTCTCATCAACAGTCTGCCAAATAAGGTTCTCCCGTAACGTTGTAACATGTGATAAACACGTGATTACACAGCAAAAAGCCTCGACTCCTCGAGGCTTTTTGTTATCTTGTGTTGCGTAAAAACCATCTTCCACGTTAATCATTCGTTTCATGGCAGTAGCAATCATGACCCAACCTCTATCCAAACCGTGGTATCGCCAATTCTGGCCCTGGTTTATCATCGCCCTCCCCACTGCCGCCGTTGTCGGCAGCATCGCCACCGCCATCATCGCCAGCAAGGATGGGGTCAATCTGGTGGCCGAGGACTATTACAAACAAGGGAAAGAGATCAATCAGGACTTGAGCAAGTTTGACCGCTCCGAAGCACTCAATATCCGCTTTGTGCTGGAGGTTGACGGCAACGAGCTGACCCTCAAACCCATCAGCGGTGACATTCCTGCCGGGCAAGCTCTCTATCTCTCATTGTTCCACCCGACCTTGGCCGGTCAGGACAGCGAACACATGATCACCGCCGATGCGAGCGGCACCTATCGCCTCCATTTCGACAAGCCGCTGGTCGGCAAGTGGCACATTCGGGTCGATGCTTTCGATCACGAGTGGCGATTGCAAGAGACCGTCCAGTTGCCCACCCTGGCCCCTGTCGAACTCGACCCGAAAGGACGCTAAGCCATGACCGGCTGTTCTCACTGTGGCGAGCCGGTGTTCGCCAGCGCCCCTGCAGCTTGCATTCTGCATTCAGGGGGGCATAACGCATGACCCCCTGCTTTCACTGTGGCGAGCCGGTACCCGCTAATAGTGGCTATTCCCTCGAGATAAAGGGGATTGTTCGCCCCATGTGCTGCCCCGGTTGTCAGGCGGTGGCAGAAACCATCATGGAGTGCGGCCTCGCCAGTTACTACGATCACCGCACCGCTCCTGGCACCAAGGGCGATCTGGTGCCCGAAGAGCTGGCCGCCCTCACCCACTACGATCTGGCAGAAGTGCAACAGGAGTTTGTCACCGACAGCGGTACCCTTCGCGAAATCCAGCTGACAGTTGAAGGGCTCACCTGCGCCGCCTGTGCCTGGCTTATCGAACGCCACCTGATGACCCTTGGCGGCTTGCGCTACATCAACGTCAACACCACCACCCACCGGGCCCGCATCAAGTGGGATCCGGACCAACTCTCCCTGAGTGACATCCTCAAGGGATTTGCCCAGATCGGCTATCGGGCCTACCCGTTCCAGACCCATCAACAGGAGGCGCTCTACGCCAAAGAGGTGCGCAGCTATATGTTCCGGCTGGCTCTGGCGGGGCTGGGCTCAATGCAGGTGATGATGTGCGCCGTGGCTCTCTACATGGATCTCTTCATCAGCGTTGAAGATGAGTTCATGGTCTACTTCAAGTGGATAAGCCTGCTGCTCTCCACCCCCATCATGATCTACTCGGCCCAGCCCTTTTACGTGGGGGCCTGGCGCAGCCTGAAGCAGGGTCACCTGTCGATGGATGTGTCGGTGTCGCTGGCGCTGATCGGGGCTTTTATCGCCTCCATGTGGGCCACCGTGTTCAATACCGGTGAGGTCTATTACGACTCCATCACCATGTTCGTCTTCTTCCTGCTGCTGGGGCGCTTTCTCGAGTTGCGGGCCCGGCGCAAGGCGTCGGAGTCGAGCTCCAACCTGGCGCGACTGGTGCCCATCATGGCGACCCGCATCGATGAGGAAGGGGAACATGAGGTAGCGGCCAAGACCTTGCAGGTCGGCGATCGGGTACGTGTGCTGGCTGGCGCCACCTTGCCGGCGGATGGCATCATTGTCGAAGGGCAAGCCAGCCTCAACGAATCCATGCTGACCGGTGAACAGCTGCCCCTGCTCAAACAGCGCGGTGATCAGGTCTATGCCGGCACCATCAACACGGATGCCCCGCTGCAGATCCGGGTCAGCCACCGTATCGAAGAGTCGCGGATCGCCCAGATCATGCGGCTGCAGGATCACGCCCTCGATGATAAACCGGCCATCGCCCAGATGGCGGATCAGCTGTCGCGCCACTTTATTCTGGTGCTGCTGATCATTGCCGCCGCGGTTTGGACTTTCTGGCACTTCCATCAACCGGATCAGGCGTTCTGGGTCACCCTCGCCGTGCTGGTTGCCACTTGCCCCTGTGCCCTGTCGCTGGCCACTCCGACGGCGCTAACCTCGGCCACCGCCAATCTGACCCGCAACGGCATTCTGCTGCGCCGTGGTCATGTGCTGGACGTGCTGACCAAGGCAAACCGGATCGTGATGGACAAGACTGGCACCCTGACCACCGGTGAGATCAGTCTGACCGGCACCACCACCTTGGCAGAGATGGACGAGACGCACTGCCTCGCCATCGCCCGGGCCATGGAGGCGCAATCCGAGCACCCCATAGCTCGCGCCTTCCGGCTACCTGCCGACAGTATCAGTGTGCTGCCATCCGCCCGCGAGATCACCCCTGTCATCGGTCACGGCATCACAGCGCTGGTGGATGGCGTACGTTACCGCATCGGCAGTGCCCGCTGGCTTGGGCTGGATCCGGCGCAAGAACGCGGCCGCGGTCTGGCTATCTATCTGGCCGACGAGCAGCAGGTCTTGGCCCGCTTCAATCTGGAAGATACCCTGCGCTCTGATGCCAAGGCGCTGATCGCAGCATTCAAGGCGGCCGGTCTGCAAACTACTGTGCTGACTGGCGACAGCTCTCTGCAGGCAGACGAGATTGCCCGCGAGCTGGGAGTAAATGAGCTGGTCAAGGGGGTCTCGCCCGATGGCAAGCTGGCCTATCTCAAGGCCCGGGAAGCCCAAGGGGATATCAGCATCATGGTGGGCGATGGCATCAACGATGCCCCGGTACTGGCCGGGGCTCACGCCTCGTTCGCCATGGCCGGTGGCACCGATCTGGCGAAAAACAGCGCCGATGCCATCTTGCTGGCCGATGACTTGAGCCGACTGCTCGAAGCCAGAGTGCTAGCAATGCGTACCCGCAAGATCATCATCGAGAACTTCGCCTGGTCCATCGGTTACAACCTGCTGGTGTTGCCGCTGGCGGCCTGCGGCTGGCTGCCCCCCTATCTGGCGGCGGCGGGCATGTCGCTCAGCTCACTCATCGTGGTAACCAACTCCATGCGCCTCAACCGATGAGGCTGGTGGCGGAAAATAGCTGAAAATGTGGCCTGCCTTCGATGCAGGCCACATTTCTAATTGATAGCGGCTGGCCCCCTGCCCGAACAGGGTTACCATAGGGGACGCTTGCCAAGGAAGAACGCCAAGGTACCTCTCATGAATATAATTTTTGTCCTGATCCCCATCGCCATCCTGTTTGTGATCATCGCCGGGGTCGTCTTCTTCTGGGCCATTCGCTCCGAGCAGTTTGAAGATCTCGACCGGCAGGGTTCCAACATCCTGTTTGACGAAGAGCAACCCACCCACAAACCCGCAAAGCCTGCTGACCATGACCCACAACCTTGATCTGGCCGGCGCCCTGCTGGTCGGACTGGCAGGCTCCGCCCACTGCATCGGCATGTGTGGTGGCGTCTCCGCCGCGCTCTCCATGGCAATCCCCGCCAACAAACAACACTTCTGGGGGCGGCTCGCCTATCTGCTCAACTACAACCTCGGCCGGATCCTGAGCTATGTCATTGCAGGTGCACTGGTGGGCGGCCTGCTCGCCACCACCAGTGAGCTGGGCGCTGGCAAACACGCTATTGCCGGCTTGCGTCTCGTGGCAGCGCTATTGATGATTGCGCTTGGTCTCTATCTGGCGGGCTGGTGGCAAGGGATCTTGCTGCTGGAGCGGCTCGGCGCCAGATTTTGGCCACGTATCAAACCGCTGGCAGGCAAATTTATCCCCTTCACCTCACCTGTGCAGGCACTGCCCTTTGGCATGGTGTGGGGTTGGCTCCCCTGCGGGCTGGTCTACTCCATGCTGACCTGGAGCGCAGCGGCGGGTTCGGCCAGTGGCGGGGCGCTCATCATGCTATTTTTTGGCCTCGGCACCCTGCCCACCCTGTTTGCGTTGGGCGGGCTCGCCGATCGCCTGAGATACTGGCTCACCCTGCGCAGTTTGCGCCTTGGCGGTGCCCTGCTGCTCATTTTGTTCGGGGTGCATACCTTCTGGATTGGCATTGCTTCCTTTTGAAACCCTATCCAAAACGGATGAGTTGATGGTAAACTTGTTTGATATAAATCAATTATTCGTATGAGCCTATGATCCCGGAAAAGAAACCTGGCAGACGTATCCAGAGCGGTGGCTGTGCAATTCATTGCCAGGATTGCAGCATCAGTCAGCTCTGTATTCCCTTCACTCTGAACGACAACGAGCTTGATCAGCTGGACAGCATCATCGAGCGCAAGAAGCCGATCCAGAAGGGTGAAGAGCTGTTCAAGGCTGGCGATGAGTTCAAATCGCTCTATGCCATCCGTTCCGGGACCATCAAGTCTTACACCATCACCGAGCAAGGGGATGAGCAGATCACCGCGTTCCACCTCGCTGGCGATCTGGTCGGTTTTGATGCCATCCACAAACAAGCACACCCCTCCTTCGCCCAGGCGCTGGAAACCGCCATGGTGTGCGAGATCCCCTTTGAAGTGCTGGATGATCTCTCCGGCAAGATGCCCAAGCTGCGCCAGCAGATCATGCGTCTGATGAGCAACGAAATCATGGGCGATCAGGAGATGATCCTGCTGCTCTCCAAGAAGAATGCCGAAGAGCGCCTCGCCGCCTTCCTGCACAATCTGTCGGTACGCTTCTCCGAACGCGGCTTCTCCGCCAAGGAGTTCCGTCTATCCATGACCCGTGGTGACATTGGCAACTATCTGGGGCTGACCGTTGAGACCATCAGTCGTCTGCTCGGCCGTTTCCAGAAGTCCGGTCTCATCAGCGTTAAAGGCAAATACATTACCGTACTGGATCAGGTCGCGCTGGGCATGATGGCCGGTGCAACTCGCCCGCCCTGCGGCTGATTTTTCCGCTTACCCTCTCACTTTTTTCCTGCTTTCCCTGCCGGATCCTTTCCTCTGGAATGTGATCCGGTACGTTCCCCATACCCTCCTCCTGCGCTAAGCTGTAATGGCTAAGATTCTGCTGTCATTGGACTTTTCCAAGGAGGAGAAGATGGTCAAATATCAGAATATTCTGGTGGTTATCAATCCAGAAGAGGAGCGCCAAATCGCCCTCGAACGGGCAGTCAAAGTCGCCGAGCTGGACGAAAACGCCCATCTGACCCTGCTGCTCACCATCTATGACTTCTCGTATGAAATGACCGCCATGCTCTCGGTGGACGAGCGGCAAGAGATGCGCGACGGCGTCATTTCACAGCGACGTGAGTGGCTGGACGAGATCCTGACCCCCTATCGGGCACAGGGGATCGAGTGCGAAGTGAAAGTGGTCTGGCACAATCGTCCCTTCGAGTGCGTGATCCAGGAGGTGCTGGAGCAGCGCCACGATCTGGTGGTCAAAGCCACTCACCATCACAGCTTCCTGCAAACCTTCATCTTTACCCCCACCGACTGGCACCTGCTGCGCAAATGCCCCTGTCCGGTGCTGCTGGTCAAAGAGGGTCACTGGCAACGGGGCGGCAACATCATCGCCGCCATCAACTGCTCAAGTGACGATCCGGATCAGAAACTGCTCAACGAACGGATCACCCAGGAGGGAAGCGACATCGCCGAGCTGCTGGGCTCCAACCTCTATCTGGTCAACACCTACCCGGGCACCCCGGTCAACGTGGCCATTGAGCTGCCGGAGTTTGACCCCAACGCCTACAACGAAGCGATCCGCAAACACCATGAAAGCCTGCTGCTCAGCCATGCCGACAAGTTCGGGATCGGTCATCTCTGGACCCGGGTGGCTGAAGGGCTACCGGAAGAGGTGCTGCCGGATATGGCCGAAGAGCTCAAGGCGACCCTGATGATCATGGGCTGCGTTGGCCGTACCGGGCTTTCTGCTGCTCTGCTCGGCAATACTGCCGAACATGTGATTGACCGCCTCTCCTGCGACATCCTGATCCTCAAACCGGCAGACTACAGCTGCCCGGTCGACAGTCGTCGCAATCGATCATAAGGTGCCTGGCACCTTGCCCTCCCCCGGGACATGGCTATAATAACGCGCTTATTTGTGTCCCGGGTTTTACGAGCATGCTAGAAGAGCTGAACGCCAAAGAAAAATACAGTTTCAACAAACTGCAAAAGCGCCTGCGGCGCAACGTAGGTCAGGCCATTGCCGACTTCAACATGATTGAAGAGGGCGACAAGGTCATGGTCTGCCTCTCCGGCGGCAAGGACAGCTTCGGTATGCTCGACATACTGATGAGCCTCAAAGCCAGCGCCCCCATCCATTTCGATCTGGTTGCCGTCAACCTGGATCAGAAGCAGCCCGGTTTTCCCGAGCATGTGCTGCCCGAGTATCTGGATTCCCTCGGCATCGAGTACAAGATCGTCGAGGAAGATACCTACTCCATCGTCAAAGAGAAGGTACCGGAAGGCAAAACCACCTGCTCCCTCTGCTCACGGCTGCGCCGCGGTATTCTCTACCGCACCGCCCAGGAACTGGGTTGCACCAAGATTGCCCTTGGCCACCACCGCGACGACATCCTCGAGACCCTGTTCCTCAACATGTTCTACGGTGGCAAGCTCAAGTCCATGCCGCCCAAGCTGGTGAGCGACGATGGCAAGAACGTGGTGATCCGCCCGCTGGCCTACTGCAAAGAGAAGGATCTGATCCGCTACGCCGACGTCAAAGCCTTCCCCATCATTCCGTGCAACCTGTGCGGCTCGCAGGAGAACCTGCAGCGTCAGGCCATCAAGCAGATGATGCAGGATTGGGATCGCCGCTTCCCCGGTCGTATCGAGACCATGTTCACCGCCATTCAGGACGTGATCCCGAGCCACCTGCTCGACCACAAGCTGTTTGACTTCAAGAGCATCAACCGCGACTCCGGCATCATCGATGGCGGCGACAAGGCGTTTGATCCGCCCGAGATGCCAAAGACGCCGCTGCTGGACATCGACGAGATGGACATGCTGGATGTGATTGAAGTGCGCTAAGCCGCGCTCACAGGGCAAACGCCACGCAATAAAAAAGGAGCGATGATCGCTCCTTTTTTGCTTTCTTGATCTGCCTGTTACCAACGTGACAGCACCACCAGCATCAGCCTTTGTGCAGCCAGGGGGTCAGTCGCAGCACGTCACCCTGCAGGCGCAGTTGCCCGGCAGCGAACGCGGCCAGTTGCTCATTGCTCAGCAACAGGTGGCCTTCCTGCCAGGGCAGCGCCTCCTGACGGGCGCCATCAATCAGATAAGCAGTGCCGCTCTGCTGCACCAGGGTAATGCGTACCCCTTCCATCTTCGGCAGGAAGTGCTTGCCGACCATGCCCGCCATCTTGTCGAGCAGCGACTGCATCTGCTGCTGACGGGCCGCCAGCTCGGCCAGCGGCAGCTCGGGCCCTTTCGGCGCATCAGCCATCACCTGTACCGTCATATCGCAAGTGGCGTGCTCTTCTTTAAGGCCAACGGTCACGATCCCCTTGTCGAGGTTGAGATCCTCATCAAAAGGCAGGCGCAGTTCGCTATCGACCGTTACCTCGCCCGCGACCTCCTTGCTGTTGGTTGCAACCCGGGCAAAGGTGAGGCCGCAGCGCTGACCATTTTGCGGATCGGTCAGATAAAACCCCAGTCTGGCGTGACCAAACTCCCCTTTGGCAAAGGTCTTCATCTGGCTGTAGAAGGTGCTGTATTGCAGATCCAGCACCGGCTCAGCCAGCGCCAGCCCAGGCAGCAAGAGCGTGGCCAGCAGACTCTGGCGCACAGCCTTGGTCACTCCATATCGACGGGTCATTCAACATCCTTTTGCATCATGCATTGAAATGGTTAGGGCCTTCTGTCACCTCGTTAACCTCTACCCCCACCCCGCAGAGATCCCGATAGAGGATCCCCTTGCAGTTGAAATAGAGCGGTGCCACCCAGATAAGCCCCAACCCCATGGGGATCAGAGCCAGGAAGAAGAGCGCGGTCATCACGCCGTGGAACAACACAATGCTGGGCCAGCCGCGCGCAAAGAGCTTGAGAGAGACCAGAATGGCCTGGGGCGGCGTCAGGCCGCGCTCCAGCACCAGAGGTACGGTAAAGAGCAGCCCCATGCCGATCAGGGCCGAGGGAATGAATGAGAGTACGGCGGGCAATCCCAGCAGATCGAATAGCGGGCCAAACAGGCTGGTGAGCAGACTGCCAAGCAGGCTCAACATGCCGAGGCGTACAAAGTGGCGGAAGAAGTCGAACACCTGGTTGGCACGGGCGCGCACCCCGACCGACTGCTGCAACCCCAGCATATCGAGGGAGCTGGTCATGGGGGCCATCACCACCGTCATCAACAGGCTCAGCACCATGGCCACATTCATCTGGCTGTCATCCCCCAGATAGGGCAACAGCAGCACATTGCTGAGCAGGATCCAGATCGCCGTCACCCCGACAATCGCCAGCAGCAGGCCAAATCCGGTACGGCGGGTCTGTTGCCATCCCTCCTGGATGACCCCTTTCAGATCAAGGCGGTAGCCCTGGTTCAGAGACTGCTCAAGGGAGCCGCCAATACGCATTTTATTACTCAATTGACTATCCAATATCGAAAACGACCAAATCAGGTGGCACATTATAGCGATTTGGTCTGCTATTCGTAGCCGTTTTTCCTGCACACTTGCGGCTAATTCGGGCCAAAAAGCCTTTAATTTCATGTGTCGGCTGCATAGAATGCGGCCCTCTTTCAACACGATGGCCACTGGCTGGGGTGAGACTGGCGGATGATGAACAATCCACAGGTAATTGTCGCGCTGAACAAGATCAGCAAAAAATACGATGGCAAGGTGATCCTGAGTGACCTTGACCTTGAAATCTATGACGGTGAATTTCTTACCCTGCTGGGCCCCTCCGGCTGTGGCAAGACCACCCTGCTGCGCCTGCTGGCCGGGCTCGAATCGGTCGACGGCGGCACCATCCATCTGGCCGGTGACGAGATCACCCATATCCCCGCCGAACACAGGCACATCAACACCGTGTTCCAGAGCTATGCGCTCTTCCCTCATATGACGGTGTTTGAAAACGTCGCCTTTGGCCTCGAGATGCAGAAAGTACCGGCCAGCGAGATCCGCCAGCGGGTCGAGGAGACTCTCGCCATGGTACAGCTCACCGAGCTGGCCAATCGCCGCCCGGATCAGCTCTCCGGCGGTCAGCAGCAACGGGTCGCCATCGCCCGCGCCGTGGTCAACAAGCCCCGCCTGCTGCTGCTCGACGAATCCCTCTCGGCGCTCGACTACAAGCTGCGCAAGCAGATGCAGAGCGAGCTCAAGGCGCTGCAGCGTCGCCTTGGTATCACCTTTGTCTTCGTTACCCATGATCAGGAAGAGGCGCTCACCATGTCTGATCGCATCCTGGTGATGGAGGGCGGCAAGATCATCCAGCGCGGCACCCCGCGCGATATCTACGAATCGCCAGCCAACCTGTTCGTGGCCCGCTTTATCGGCGAGATCAACGTGATGGATGGCAAGCTGATCAGCCAGCGCGAGCCCGGTATCTGGCAGGCCGAGGTAGAGGGGCGCGAATGCCTGCTCCATACCACCTTGCCGTTCCAGCCAGACGACAAGGTGCTGGTGCTGCTGCGCCCGGAAGATCTGCGCATTCTCGATCAGGATGACGATCAGAGCGGTGCGCTGCGGGGCAATATCCGCGAGCGCAACTACAAGGGGGCGACGCTGGATTCGGTGATCGAGCTCGAAAGTGGCAAACAGCTGCTTATCTCCGAGTTCTTCGACGAGGATGACCCCGACTTTGACTACCGTCTGGGTCAGGAGGTGGCGATCCACTGGGTCGACAGCTGGGAGGTGGTGCTGCCCTATGAGCCTCACTAATCTGCGGGTAGCGCACAGCTTTGCCCACAACGGCTTTCGCAACACGGCCATTGCGCTGATCCTGGGCTGGCTGACGCTGTTTGTCTTTCTGCCCAACCTGATGATCATCGGCGTCAGCTTCCTGACCCGTGACGAGTCCGAGCTTATCGCGCCGCTCTTTACCGTGAGCAACTATGGCCGCCTGCTGGACCCCCTCTATTTCGAGGTGCTGCTCCACTCCCTCTGGCTGGCGCTGCTCGCCACCGCCATCTGCCTGCTGGTGGGCTACCCCTTTGCCTGGCTGCTGGCTCATCTGCCAGCGCGTATCCGCCCGCTGCTGCTGTTTCTGGTGGTGGTGCCGTTCTGGACCAACTCCCTGATCCGCACCTATGCGCTGAAAGTGCTGCTCGGCACCCGGGGACTGATCAACGGCTGGCTGCTGGATCTGGGGCTTATCGAGCGACCGCTGCAGATGATGTATACCGAGGTGGCCGTCATCATCGGGCTGGTCTATGTACTGCTCCCCTTTATGGTGCTGCCGCTCTACTCCAGCATCGAGAAGCTGGATGGCCGTTTGCTGGAGGCGGCGCGGGATCTCGGCGCCAACGGCTGGCAGCGGCTGGTGCGGATCATCTTGCCCCTCACCCTGCCCGGCATCATCGCCGGTTGTCTACTGGTGTTCCTGCCCGCCATGGGGATGTTCTATGTCTCCGATCTGCTGGGGGGCGCCAAGCACCTGCTGATCGGTAACCTGATCAAGACCCAGTTCCTCAACAGCCGTGACTGGCCCTTTGGCGCGGCCATCAGCGTGATGCTGACTGTGCTGATGGCGCTGTTGGTCTACTGCTACTGGCGGGCAGGCAAGCTATTGAGCAAGAAGGGGGAGCTGGCATGATGCGCGCACTGAAGGCTCTGTTCTTGCTGCTGGTGTTTGGCTATCTCTATGTACCCATCGGGGTGCTGATCGCCAACTCCTTCAACCTGTCGAAATATGGTATCGACTGGCGCGGCTTTACCCTGGGCTGGTATGAGAAGCTGTTTGCCAGCGCCAGCCTGATGCAGGCGGCCCAGCACTCACTTACTATCGCCGCCCTCACCGCCACCGCCGCCACCCTGATCGGCACCCTCACCGCCGTGGCGCTGTTTCGCTACCGCTTTCGCGGCAAGCAGTACGTGAGCGGCATGCTGTTCGTGGTGATGATGTCCCCCGATATCGTGATGGCCATTTCGCTCCTGACCCTGTTTGTGGTGACCGGTATTGCGCTGGGCTTCTGGTCGCTGCTGATCGCCCACATCACCTTCTGCCTGCCGTTCGTGGTGATCACCGTCTACTCGCGGCTGTGCGGTTTTGATGTGCGGATGCTGGAAGCAGCGCGGGATCTGGGGGCTGGCGAGTGGATCATCCTGCGCCGCATCATACTGCCACTGGCGCTGCCGGCTGTGATGGCGGGCTGGCTGCTCTCCTTTACCCTGTCGCTGGACGACGTGGTGGTGAGCTCCTTTGTTACCGGCCCAGCCTACGAGATCCTGCCGCTCAAGATCTACTCCATGGTCAAGGTGGGGGTCTCTCCCGAGGTCAACGCCCTGGCCACCCTGATGCTGGTCGCCTCCCTCGGGATGGTGCTGCTGGCGCAACTGTTACTGCGCAAACGGCAGGGGTGACCCTGCCCGTTTCGCCCCGCCATCTTTGGCGAACTCTGTCACGGTGGGCCGCAAGGCCCCATAACCCCAAGGAGTTGTTGATGACAATCCAACACAAGGCCGGCGCCCTGCTGGCAGCCGCCCTCACCCTCACCACCCCGCTGCTTAGCCAGAGCGCTCACGCGGCCAACGACAAGGTGGTCTACTTCTACAACTGGTCGGAATATGTGCCGGACGGCCTGCTGGAGCAGTTCCAGCAAGAAACCGGCATCAAGGTGATCTACTCCACCTACGAATCCAACGAGACCCTCTACGCCAAGCTGAAAACCCATGGCGACGGCTATGACGTGGTGGTGCCCAGCACCTATTTCATCTCGAAAATGGCCAAAGAGGGAATGCTGCAGCCGCTGGAGCGCGCCCAGCTGCCCAACTTCAAGCACCTCGACCCTACCCTGCTCAACCACGAGTACGACCCGGACAACCGCTACTCCATCCCCTATATCTGGGGCGCAACCGGCATCGGCACCAACACCGACATCATCGAGCAGCCGGTGACCAGCTGGAAGCAGCTCTGGGCACCGGAGTGGAAAGAGAGCCTGCTGCTGATGGACGATGCCCGCGAGGTGTTCCATATCGCGCTGGTGCAGCTGGGCTACAGCCCCAACACCCAGGACAAGGCACAGATCGCCGAAGCGTTCGAATACCTGAAAAAGCTGATGCCCAACGTCAAGGCGTTCAACTCCGACAACCCGGCCGATCCCTTTATTGCCGGTGAGGTCAATATCGGCATGCTGTGGAACGGCTCGGCCTACGGCGCCCAGCGCGAATACCCCTCCATCCAGATGACCTACCCCGAAGAAGGCGCCGTGCTCTGGATGGACAACCTCGCTATCCCGGCCAAGGCCAAACATGTGAAGGAAGCCCACGCCCTGATCAACTTTCTGATGCGCCCCGATGTGGCCGCCAAGGTGGCCGAGGCGATCGGCTACCCCACCCCGGTCAAGGATGCCATTCCCCTGCTCACCCCGGCGTTTCGCAACAACCCCATGGTCTTCCCGAGCGACGAGATCAAGCGCAAGGGCGAGTTCCAGTCCGATGTAGGGGACACCTCCCGCCTCTACGAGCAGTACTTCCTGCAGCTGAAAGCCATGGTGGCCAAGGCCGGTTAAGTCGGCTGTTAATCGACCCTCTGACGGGCTTAATGGATAAAGGGGGCAATATTTGCCCCCTTCTCTTTTTAACCACCAGCGCAATTTTTAAGCACAACAGTCATAGACACTGAGAGGCACAGGCGCGCATCGATTAACAGCAAAATATATAGATAGTCATCTTTAAGCCAGACAGACCACAATTTTTGTAAGTGCTCCACTGCAGCCGGCTTCAGAGCAAATTTGTAGGGAAATATGAGGGGGGGGGCGATGTATTTCTCCATTTAGAAGGGAGGAACTCATAGCGACCCCACTGTGGAGATATAGGCAAAACGGATGTGTTTATGGGGAATAACTGTGCAATTTTATCGAAACAGCTAACGTCCGATTACGATTCGCTAATCTAACTAACAGTCTTTATACCCCCTTTTCATAGGACAAATTATTATTTAGTGGATCGCCATATGCACTCTCTAAAACAGTATTTTGTTCAGTGCTTGACATTTTGTCCTCCATAACGAATTTAAAATTAACTATCGATGGTAGCGGTTTATTATGAACTTTATAGTTACGTCTATATGTGTTTACTTCTCTTTGATTCAGTCGCTTACAAACAACACCACCTTTTAATTTGTTAAGACCAACATCTGGTCGGCATGAAATATTTACACTCCCCAGTTTTAACTCACTCCAATTGCTGTATGCTGAAGATAAAAAATACCCTTGACGATTATGTTGATCTGAAGGGTTAGCTTTCAAATTAGCCTCCAACTCGGAACCTGCCTTCACTATAAAATAGCCAACAGAATCTAACACCCAATTACATCGGTCAGGCAATAAATAGTCTTTTGACACTTTTACACTGAATCTGTTTGATTGATATTTCTTAATGGGGTTATCTATTTGCCATCCCCTGAGTCTAGTATTTGCAGGTATAACACCGAACGCATAAAAAGTTTTGCTGCAAGTAGAGTCAGTTTTATTAGATGCAATGAAAGTACTATGAACAGCTAATTGATAGCCCTTATCAAAAGGAAACTCGCCCTGAATAGTAAACAATTCTGTTGGGGTGGGATTAATCTCTGGCTCAATATAGGGCTCTTTAAGCCACCAGTACCACCCTCCGCCTATCACGGCCAAAGCTACAAAACCCGATATCAGTTTGGTTTTATTTTTGATATTGCTTGAGTTTCCCTTTTCATCATCCATTGATCACCTCTTTATTTTCCTTAACCTACTTCCTACCTTTCCTTAAGACTCTCAATTTCGCTGAGTTTCACTCCCCTTCTCTTAGTAAACAACATGGCTACTGCATATATATTTCCAACTACCTACATGCTGTTTTATAACCGGATTAAAGCATGATAAAACATTACAGCCACCATGAAAGCCGTGGAAAGTTTGTAGAAGAACATGGTATCAAACACAAACGATTGCAGTCATCAAAAAGTTATCTAAAAAGGCCGTTTTCTGTTTGATGATCTAAATGAAGATCAGTCTTGTTAGATAGGATTCATTGTAACGACCCAAAAATTAGAATATCTGATGACGATCATATCGTGCAAGAACGGGAGAACAACCAAGGACGCTATTGTGCCCCAGTCCTTTCAGTACCAACCGCCCATCCTCAGGTATCAACTATCCCATCAAGTTCAACACCATCTGATTTGCGCCCTTAGCCGAGGAATTTATGAAATGGGCAAACAAACCGATTAATTCTGCGCTTTTTCATCACCTCTAAGGGGTGTAGATTGGTTGAGGGGGCAAACGTTGCCCCCTCTCTTTTTTCATGACCCCTCGAGGTATCACGGAAAACACGTTTTTCGCCGATATCGCGGGTGGCCTGAGCCAATCAGGAGTATTCATGTCCGATCTGACCCTCTATTTCGCTCCCGGCACCTGTGCCATGGCCGTGCAGATTGCCCTGCTGGAAGCAAATGCCCCGTTCCAACCCCGTCTCGTCAACCTCGCCGCCGGTGAGCAGCGTGATCCTGCGTATCTTGCCATCAACCCCAAAGGGCGGGTGCCTGCCCTTGTCACCGAGCAGGGCACCCTGACCGAGACCCCGGCCCTGCTGCTCTATGTGGCGCAGCGCTTCCCCACAGCCAAGCTGGCGCCGCTGGACAACCCGTTCCTGCTGGCCCGCATGCAGGAGGTCAACAGCTTCCTCGCCTCCACCGTGCATGTCTCCCACGCCCACGGTCGCCGTGGCAGCCGCTGGGCCGATGACGAGCAGGCCATTGCCGCCATGCAACAGAAAGTCGCCAGCAATATGCGCGATGGCTTTGCCCAGATTGAGCAGCACTATCTGGCAGGCCCCTGGGTGCTGGGCGAGCAGTTCAGCGTGGCGGACATCTATCTGTTCGTGGTCGCGGGCTGGCTGAAAAGCGATGGGGTCGAGATCAGTGAATTCCCCAAGGTTGCCGGTCATTATCAGCGCATGCTGAGCCGTCCGGCGGTCGCCAAAGCACTGGCCAACTAACCATAAAATCAATAGCTCGATAAATAACAAGGGTGTCAGGGCTCTGCTGACACCCTTCCTGCCGCCTCCCCTGCACTTCTTCTCCCGCCTTTGAGATCGTTTTCACATTTCCGTGGTTTTGCCGTGGCCCTTCCCCGGTAAAAAGCCTATCTTTGCGCCATGACGCAACCGGTTGCGTAACCGGTTGCCTAGCGGTTCACAGATTGACGGGCCAAGGCCTGATGAGGTGCTGTATGAAACGAGGCGTACTGCTCAATGCTCCCCTGAGTGCTCTGGTGGCACAGATGGGCCACACCGACGAGATCACCGTCTGCGATGCAGGCTTGCCCATTCCGGCAGGTCCGGAGCGGATCGATCTGGCGCTGATGGCGGGGACGCCCAGCCTTGCAACCGTACTGACCGCCCTGCTCACCGATCTGGTGGTGGAGAAGGTGATCATGGCAAGCGAGATCAAGCAGATCAGCCCCGCCGCCCATCAGGCGCTGGTCGATCAGCTTGAAGCGCACGCAGCCGCCCAGGGCAAGCCCATCGCCATCGAATACTGCCTGCATGAGGAGTTCAAAACCCGCTCCCGTCAGAGCAAGGCGATCGTGCGCAGCGGCGAGGTGACTCCCTACGCCAACCTGATCCTCTGCGCCGGTGTGGCGTTCTGAATCCTTCAAAGAAGGCCTCTTCAAGGAAGCTGCAAATGAGCACAACCTCCCCCCTCTCACCCATTCTGGAGCTGACCGGGATCGTCAAGACCTTCCCCGGTGTACGCGCCCTCGACGAAGCGGGTCTGCGGGTCTATCCGGGCCAGGTGATGGCCCTGCTCGGTGAAAATGGCGCCGGAAAATCCACCCTGATGAAGGTGCTAACCGGCATCTATCAGGCCGACGCGGGCAGCGTTAGCTACCGCGGTCAGTCGGTCCACTTCAAGGGCCCCCGCGACTCTCAGGATCAGGGGATCAGCATCATCCACCAGGAGCTGAACCTGCTGCCGGAGCTGTCGATTGCCGCCAACATCTTCCTCGGGCGCGAACCCCGTACCCGTTTTGGCAGCATCGACCACAAACAACTGCGCGAGCGGGCAAGCGGCCTGCTGGCACGACTTGGCGTCAAACACGGGCCGGATACCCGACTCGGGGATCTCTCCATCGGCGAACAGCAGATGGTGGAAATTGCCAAGGCGCTGTCGTTCGATGCCAGCGTCATCATCATGGACGAGCCGACCGATGCGTTGACTGATACCGAGACCGAGCAACTGTTCAAGGTTATCCGCGAGCTGCGTGAGCAAGGTTGCGGCATCGTCTATATCTCCCACCGCCTCAAGGAGATCTTCGAGATCTGCGATCGGGTCACCGTGCTGCGCGATGGCAAGTGGATTGGCGAGAAGGCGGTGAGCGATCTGGATGAAGATAAGATCATCGAGATGATGGTGGGTCGCCGGCTGGAAGAGCAGTATCCGCGTCTTGAGCGCGAGCTTGGCCCCGTCAGCCTGCAGGTGAAAGATCTGGCCGGTCCCGGCGTGCGCGGGGTGAGCTTCTCCCTGCGTCAGGGAGAAATTCTGGGCTTTAGCGGCCTGATGGGCTCCGGCCGTACCGAGCTGATGAAGCTGATCTACGGCGCCAGCCCCATCAGCGCCGGTGAAGTGCAAGTTGACGGTCATGCTCTGGTGCCCAAAAGCCCGGCTGATGGTCTGGCCGCCGGCATCGCCTATATCTCCGAGGATCGCAAGGGCGATGGGCTGGTGCTGGAACTGTCGGTGCGCGAAAACATGAGTCTGTGCGCCCTCGACGAGTTCATCAGCAACGGCAAGATTGACGGCAAGGCCGAGCGGCAGGCGGTGAGCGACTATGTGCGCCTGTTCAACATCAAGACCCCGAGTCAGGATCAGCTGATAAAACTGCTCTCCGGCGGCAACCAGCAGAAGGTGGCTATCGCCAAGGGGCTGCTGACAAGGCCAAAAGTGCTGATCCTCGACGAGCCGACCCGCGGCGTCGACGTGGGGGCGAAAAAGGAAATTTATCAGCTGATCAACCAGTTCAAGAAGGAGGGGATGAGCATCATTCTGGTCTCCTCCGAGATGCCGGAAGTGCTCGGCATGAGTGATCGCATCATGGTGATGCACGAAGGGCGCATCAGCGCAGAGTTCAACACCCGCGATGCCAATCAGGAGAAGCTGATGGCGGCGGCAGTCGGTAAACAGTGGCAAGCAGAGCAAGAGGCATCCCAATGACAACCCAAACCCTTTCCCGCCGTGGCGTCATGAGCAAGGCGTGGTGGATCGAGAACAAATCCCTGGTCGCGCTGCTGGTCCTGATTGGTGTGGTCTCCTTTCTGAGCCCCAACTTCTTCACCGCCGACAACCTGCTCAACATCCTGCGCCAAACCTCGGTCAACGCCATCATGGCGGTCGGCATGACGCTGGTTATCCTTACCGCCGGTATCGATCTGTCGGTCGGCTCTGTGCTCGCCCTGTGCGGCGCGCTGGCCGCCACCATGGTCGCCATGGAGTTGCCCATCTGGCTGGTGGTGCCCCTCACTCTGAGTGCCGGTGCCCTGCTGGGTGGCGTCAGCGGTCTCATCATTGCCAAGGGCAAGGTGCAGGCATTTATCGCCACCCTGGTCACCATGACCGCCCTGCGCGGTATCACCATGGTCTATACCGAGGGTCGCCCCATCTCCACTGGTTTCAGTGACGGCGCCGATCATTTCGCCTGGCTCGGTACCGGTTACCTGTTCGGTCTGCCGGTGCCCATCTGGCTGATGGCTATCGTCTTCCTGCTCGCCTGGTTCATGCTCAACCATACCCGTCTCGGTCGCTACATCTACGCGCTGGGTGGCAACGAATCGGCTACCCGCCTCTCCGGTATCAATGTGGATCGGGTGAAGCTGGCGGTGTATGGTCTGTGCGGCGCGCTCTCGGCACTGGCAGGGCTTATCGTTACCTCTCGTCTCTCCTCTGCCCAGCCGACGGCGGGCATGGGTTACGAGCTGGATGCCATCGCCGCTGTGGTGCTGGGTGGTACCAGCCTGATGGGCGGTAAGGGCCGCATCATGGGTACCCTGATAGGTGCCTTGATCATCGGCTTCCTGAATAACGCCCTCAACCTGCTCGACGTATCCTCCTATTACCAGATGATCGCCAAGGCCAGCGTGATCTTGCTTGCCGTGATGATCGATAACAAAAGCAATCGTTGATAAGACAAGCCACACACAAGGAATGAAATGATGAAAAAGCTCAATACCCTGCTCGCTGCCGCCATCATGTCCGTGCTGGGCACCGCCCAGGCCGCCGATCAAACCCTGGCCATGGTGGTCTCCACCCTCAATAACCCCTTCTTCGTCACCATGAAAGAGGGCGCCGAAGCCAAGGCCAAGGAGCTTGGCTACGAGCTGGTGGTGCTGGACTCCCAGAATGACCCGGCCAAAGAGCTCTCCAACATGGAAGATCTCACCGTACGCAAGGTCGGCGCCATCCTGATCAACCCCACCGACTCCGAAGCAGTCGGCAACGCCATTCGTCTGGCCAACCGCGCCAATATCCCGGTACTGACTCTGGACCGCGGCGCCGCGCAGGGTGAGGTCAAGGCCCACATTGCCTCCGACAACGTGGCGGGCGGCAAGCTGGCCGGTGACTTCATCACCGAGAAACTGGGTACCGGTGCCAAGGTGATCCAGCTGGAAGGGATTGCCGGTACCTCCGCCGCCCGCGACCGTGGCGAAGGTTTTGCCCTGGCCGTGGCGGCCAACAAGCTGCAAGTGCTGGCTTCCCAGCCTGCCGACTTTGACCGCACCAAGGGTCTGAACGTCATGGAAAACCTGCTGGCGGCCCACCCGACCGTTCAAGCTGTGTTCGCCCAGAACGACGAGATGGCGCTGGGTGCCATCCGCGCGGTGCAGGCTGCCGGTAAAGAGGTAATGATCGTCGGCTTCGACGGCACTGACGATGGCAAAGCCGCCGTAGCCAAGGGTAAACTGGCCGCCACCGTGGCCCAGCAACCTGCCCTGATCGGTGCCATCGGCGTCGAGACTGCCGACAAGGTGCTGAAAGGTCAGCCAGTCGAGAAATCCATTCCGGTACCGCTGCAAGTGGTCAGCAAGTAAGTTCTCGAGGGGAGGTTCGCCTCCCCTTTTCCCTCTCGTTCAGGTGCCTCCCGGCTTGGGCTCACTCCATCACAGTGTTCAAGCCAAGATGCATCAGGAGTAGTCAACATGAATCGTCTCGTCGTTCTGGGCAGTGTCAATGCAGACCATGTGCTGCGCGTTCCCCACTTTCCTCGCCCGGGTGAAACCCTGACCGGCCACAGCTATCAGGTAGTCCCGGGTGGCAAGGGGGCTAATCAGGCAGTCGCTGCCGCCCGCCTTGGCGCCCCCGTCTCCTTTATCGCCCGCATTGGTGATGACGCCATCGGCCACCAGATGAAGAGCGGCTTTGCCAAAGATGGCATCGACGTCAGCGCCGTCGAACTCGATCCCAAGCTCCCGACCGGTATCGCCATCATCTATGTGAGCGATGAGGGGGAGAACAGCATCGGCATCTCCGCCGAAGCCAACGGTGCCATCACCCCTGCCGTGGTGAAAAACCACGAAGCGATGATCGCCGACGCCCACACCCTACTGTTGCAGCTGGAAGTGCCGCTGGAAAGCGTTCATGAGGCTGCACGGCTGGCTCGCGCCCACGGCACCCGGGTGGTGCTCAACCCCGCCCCTGCCCGTCCGCTCTCCGCTGAGCTGTTGGCGCTGGTGGACCTTATCACCCCCAACCAGACAGAGGCCGAGCTGTTGACCGGCGTGAAAGTCACCGACGAAGCGAGTGCCCGCGAGGCGGCCGCCCGCTTCCACCAGATGGGCATTGCGGATGTGATGATCACCCTGGGGTCGCAGGGGGTCTATTGCAGCAACGCCCAGCAGCAACAGCTGATACCGGGCTTTCGGGTCAAGGCGGTGGATACCACTGCCGCGGGCGATACCTTCAACGGCGCCCTGCTGGCGGCGGAACTGGCCGGAGCCGATTTCCACAGCGCGGTGCGCTTTGCCCACGGGGCGGCGGCACTCTCCGTCACCCGCTTCGGCGCCCAGAGCTCCATCCCGAGCAAGCAGGAGGTCGACGCCTTCCTGCTTGAGCAGACTGCACAGGGGCACTGATGGCCAATATCAAGGAGGTGGCGGCGAGGGCCCAGGTCTCCACCACCACCGTATCCCATGTTATCAACGAGACCCGTTTCGTGGCCGAGGAGACCCGCGAGCGGGTCTTCGCGGCCATGCGCGAGCTCAACTATGCCCCGAGTCTGGTGGCCCGCAGCCTCAAGGTGAAGGAGACCAACAGTATCGGCATGCTGGTCACTACCTCCAGCAACCCCTTCTTTGCCGAGGTGGTGCGCGGGGTGGAGCGTTACTGCTTCGAGCAGGGCTACAACCTGATGCTGGGCAACACCGAAGGTCAGGCGGAAACCGCCCTCTCCTACCTCAAGATGATGCTGCGCAAGCGGGTCGATGGCCTGCTGATCATGTGCAGCGAAGGCCAACAAGAGGTGTTCAATCAGCTCGACTGGCTCAAGAGCCTGCCGGTGGTGGTGATGGATTGGGGGCTGGTCAGCGAAGATGTGGATCTTATCGCCGACAACTCCTTCCACGGCGGTTATCTCGCAACCTGCCATCTGATTGAGCTGGGCCATACCGCCATCGGTTGTATCACAGGCCCCCACAGCCGCGCCCCCGCCAACCAGCGCCAAGCTGGCTTTGAGCAGGCGTTGCAGGAGGCGGGTCTCATCGTCAATCAGGAGTGGATCCTGGAGGGGGACTTTGACTGCGCCAGCGGCCATGAGGCGATGACTCGTCTGCTGGCATTGCCCGAGCGGCCCACCGCCCTCTTTGTCTGCAACGACATGATGGCGATGGGGGCCATCAGTGCCGCCCATCAGGCGGGGCTAGTGATCCCGCGGGATATCTCCATCGTTGGCTATGACAATGTGGCGCTGGCAGAATTTATGTCGCCGCCGCTCACCACCGTCAACCAGCCCAAAGAGGAGCTGGGGCGCCTCGCCGTCACCCGGCTGCTGGCCCGCATCAACGGCGAAGCGGTGGAGAACCACCTGATCACCGTCGACCCGGACCTGGTGATCAGACAATCTTGCGCGCCCTGCCCCTGACGTTCAGGGGCAATAAACGAACAAGGCGACCCTGAGGTCGCCTTGTTCGTTTTATCTCTGCCGTGCAATACCGCTTTTGCCCTCAGGCCAGCGACCTCGTTTCCCTAGTTGCCAGCACTTGCAGTGGCACCAGCCCCAATCGTCTGGCCAGAGGCTGCAACAACTCGCCATCGCCATCATCATCATCATCATCATCATCATCATCACCCTGCGGCAACCAGTAGCGGACAGGCCAGCCAGCTGCCAGCTGCGCCGCGGTGGTGCTGCCAATCTCTCTGAGCGCCAGAGTACAACCCTGCTGCCGCAATCCTGCCAGCAAGGCACTATCCTGCTGCAGCGTCGGTATCAGCAACACCAGCGGCGTACGGGAAGCCTCCGGCAGATAGGCCAGTAGATGGGTCAGCTGGGCCTGGTTGTCGAGCGGGACCAGCAGTGCCCGACCATCGTCATACTGCGCCTCGTACGCTTGCAGCACACGGGCCAACACGGGCCCCAGCACACCGCACTCCTGCAGCCAGCGCATATAGCAGGGTACTCCCTGCTCACGCCACTCAAGCGCCAATTGCCACATCTCGTTGCCCTGTCCGTCCGTCAGCGCCTGCAATGCCACTCGCAGCGGTGCAGGCTCGCGCCCAACCAGCCACTCTCGCAACTGATGAAGCTGCTGCTGACTCAACTGCAACTGCTGCAGCATGGCAGGCTCAAACCAGCTGATCGCCCCCTCCTGGCTACGCTTGGCCTGGTTGAGGGCCAGGATGGCCTGATCCAGCAGCCGGGCGGCATCCTGTTGCTGCGCCTTGGCGACCCCGAGTCGACAGGCCAGATCGAAGCTGCACTCCCGGGTCACGAACTCGAAATGGAGCAGATCCACCAGCTCATGAATGGCGGTTTCCAGCGCATCATTCGCCTTGGTCAGCACCACGGCAAATTCATCTCCGCCGAGCCGGTAAGCGTGGCTGCCATGGGCCTGTTGCAGCTTGTCGGCCACCATCTGCAACAGCCGATCACCGACCTGATAACCCAGCAGATCATTGACCTGCTTGAAGCGCTTGAGATCGAGCACCACCAGGGCGCTCACATCATCGGCATGCAGAGCGCGAGAGAGCTGCTCCTGCAGGGCACGGCGGTTGCCAAGCTGGGTCAGGGGATCGAGCAGGGCAAGCCGACGGTTTGCCAGATTGGCGCGAATAAGGGCAGCGACCAGAGCGCCGCCAGTCAGCAACAGGATCAGTTGCCAGATCTGCAGCCAGAACAGGCTGTTGCGGATCTGGCTGACCGAATGCTCCCGCTCCTGGCCCGAGAGGATCTGATCCCCTATCTGTTCGATGAGACGGGTCTGGCTGGCGATCGCCTCCTGCAAGCGGGCAAGCTCAGCCCCCTCGCGCAGCGCACCGGCCTCCATCTGGGGTTCGAGCTGCTTGATCTGCTCGAACAGGGTGGTCAGCACTTTGCCGAGCCCGTGCCGCTGGCGCATCTCGGCGGTCTCGCTACTGATGAGGAAGATATCGAGCCGGTTCCACAGCAGATCGTAATCAAGGCTCAGGGTCTCCATCGTCACTCTGCCAGCCCGATAGAGCTGCAGGTCGTAGAGGAAACGCTGGGATTCGAGCATTACCTGGCTGATGTTCCAGTGGACATTGCGGTAGAAAGTATCGACCAGCTGCTCCTGCCGATACTGCAGATAGAGGCTGCTGCCCGACGAGAGCAGAAACAGCAGCGACACCGCAACCAACAGCAGATTTTGGCGGGATAGCCCCATCAATCGACGATCTCGATGCGGATCACCTGCCACACCATGCAGTTGTGAATGGCAGGCACGTCCAGCTTGGGATAGGTGGTGAACGGGATGAGCAGCCAGAGCGGCCCCTTGTTACGCCGGGTCAGCGGTTTGCCGTCCTCCTGACGCACCAGGGTCAGCGGCACGCCGTCGAACAGGGCCAGATCCACCACCTGCTGATAGCCGTTGAGGGCCGAGACGGCGATCTTGCGGGCATCCGGCCTCCCTTGCGCCGCCAGCACGGCTGACAAGGTCGGTCCGCGATAGTGGTGGGCGCCCTGAGTCCAGGGGGTAGTGGTGGTGAATTCGGTCTGTGGCAAGGCGGAGAGGGCCGCCTCATCGAGGTTCACCTGCTGGCCATCTGGCAGTATCAGGGTCATCAGGGGGATGGAGGCCGATGCATTGGCACTGGCCAGCACCAGGAGAAAAAAAGCGATCCATTGCTTGACTGCGGTCATGGTAATTTGCGCCAACTGCGTCCCATTTTTTAAATGGTTGCCAGTGTGGCGATTTCACCGAACCATTGCAACTGTCCCGTCGCACAGTAGCTCAGGGACCGCGCATCTCCATCCAGTTGTGCCCCTCGACTTGCCTCGGTTGATGAATGCCGCACGCCTCCAGCAACTCATCGACATAGGCGGGCACCAGCAGGGAGGCAGGGCCATAGCGTTTTTCGTCAAACTGGCTACCCACCTCGCTCGGCTCGAGATTGAGCTCTATGGTGTGCGCCCCGTTCAATCCCGCTTCATGGACAAAACCGGCGGCCGGATAGACAGCGCCAGAGGTGCCGATAGAGATAAAGAGATCGCACTGGGCCAGCGCGCTGTAGATGCGATCCAGCCCGAGCGGCATTTCGCCAAACCAGACCACATGGGGACGCATGGGTTGGGGAAACTGGCAGCAGGAGCAGAGCTCGTCCTGATGGAGATCACCGCACCACTCGATCACCTGACCGGACTCCGGGCAGCGGGCCTTGAGCAGCTCGCCGTGCATATGGATAAGGTTCTTGCTGCCAGCGCTCTCGTGCAGATTGTCGATGTTCTGGGTGACCAGAGTCACCGAACCGGGCAGCAGTCGCTCGAGGCGGGCCAGCGCATAGTGGGCCGGATTGGGGTGAACCTGGGGCTGTTGCAGCTGTTTGCGGCGGGAGTTGTAAAAGCGCAGCACCAGTTCGGGATCCCGGGCATACCCCTCGGGGGTCGCCACATCCTCGACCTTGTGCTCTTCCCACAAACCGTCGCAGGCACGAAAGGTCTTGATGCCGGATTCGGCAGAGATCCCCGCTCCGGTCAGGATCACGATATGTTTATATGACTGCGCCATAAGCTGCTCCGTCTATCCCCGCACAATAAATGTGACCTTAGCACAGGGAAAAAAGTGTCACTATTCGCCCTTGGTCTTAAGCGGCGCCGCTGGCGGTGCGGGTAACCAGGCATCCAGTACCGACAGATCCAGCCTGACAAAGACCATCTCCCGTCCGGTCACCAGGGTCAGCGGCAAACCAAGGCGCTTGAGCAGAGTCAGCATGGGCCGGTTCTGGGCCAGCACTTCCGCCGTCCACTCCCGGATCCCGTCCGCTCTAGCCAGCAGTGCCAGCGCCAGCAGAATGCGCCTCCCCGCCCCCTTGTGCTGGAAGTGATCCGCCACGATGCAGGAGAACTCCGCCCGATCGGGATGAAGGCGGCGGCGGATTGATTGCGCCTGAGCCAGCGGTTCACCGGCCAGATCGGTCAGCAGCAGCGAGATCTGTTGTTCGGGATGGTAATTGAGAAATTGGGCCACCTGTTCCGGTGGCGGCGTCCGTTTCGGGCGCATAAAGCGCAGATAGATGCTCTCTTCACTCAATGCATCGTAAGCGGCCAGCATGCGGGAAGGCGCCACCCCATGCAGCTCGCGCAGCAGGCAAGGCACCCCGGAGACCTCCATAGCCAGTGGCAACGCGGCCCGGGAAACCGGATGAGGCCAGCCATCCAGCCCTTTGCCAAGGCGCTCCCGGTGCATGGGCCAGCAGAGGTAGCGCGGCATGGCTTACCAGCGCCCCGCAATACCCTGCTCCCGCCACACCTCGGCGTCGAGCAGATTGTAAGGATCATCGAGATAGACGGCGATCCCCAGCTCTCTGACTCGGGCCATAAAGCGTCCCAGCAGGGAGTCCATGGCCAATGACTCTATTTCGGGTAAAAGCGCCTGCCCCAGCAGCAAAGCGCTCAACGGCAAACGCTCCAGCAGATCGAATGGCAAATGCTGGCTGTTATCGAGCAGCAACGCCAGCTTGCTCCCCGCCAGACTCGCTTGCAGTACCAGCGCAAACCGCTCTCCATTGCTCAACAGGTGATCCCGACGATGGATCAATAATGTCAGCTCTGTGGGGCTACGTGACTGATCCGTCAACCACTCTTTAAGTGCCTCCCAGCGGCCGGGTAAACCCGTTACCGCCAGCCAGACCGGATGAGGAGTCGCGGGGCTGGAGAGCAGGCCAAGTTGCCCCTGCACTTCCCCCTGCCAACGACGAATTGTTCGACGTTGGCCACTCAGCCGACGCTGACGCAGAGGCCCCAGATAGAGTCCGCGCAGCAACCTGAGCAACTCGTTGCCATCGAGTGGCTTGGCCAGTGCAGCGAGCACATTGAAACCGGCATCGTGCAGCAGACGGCGGGCACCGTCGATCAATGTCTGCTCGTGCGCCGACAAGAGAATGATCGGCAACCCGCTGCGCTGAATTTGCGGCTGGCTCATCAGCAGGCTGATGGCATCCTGCTCCACCAGACTGAGATCACACACCAGCAGACTGATGTCGCCAGCCTCCAACGCAGCAAGACAGGCAGTTTCATCCTGCACCCACTGGCAGGAGAGCCCCAGTTCGGCGATAGCCTGCTGTAACTGCATCCCCTGAAACGGGTGATCTTCTAGCAGCAGCACCCGCTTGGCCGCCAGCCAGTTGTTCCAGTCACGGTAACTGGCGGCAAGTCCTCCCAGCCAATCTTCACCAATGGCATAAATTCCCTGATGATGCTGCAACTCGGGGAAATAGTCCGCCTGCTGGTGAGCGGCAGGATCGTAAAGGGCAATGGCTCCTGCCGCAAACAACCCTTCCCACTGCCAGCAGGCGTCCGGTTGGGTGCGCTGCAAAGTGACATAGGAGGGGAGTGTCGTGCTCTTTGCCAGCTCATGGGAGGCCCGATCAAGCGCATACAGCAAGACAGGGCAAAAATCTGCCGCCTCGTGCTCTTCCGAGTCGAGCAACGCCAGCAGTTCTTCATCAGTAATGATCATCTTGGGTCCTTTTCGAGAAATGCTGGCTGAACTCATCCAACGCCCGATTCAAACTGCTCTGGAGAGCTGGATGGGGGGCTTGTTGCCACTCGTCAATCACCGTCACCAGCGCCGTGGCTCCTACCATTCTGGCGGCCCCCTTCAGCTTGTGTAAAGCAGCATTCACGCCAACTTCATCTTCTTCTGTGCAGCAGCGTTCAAGTTCGGCCAAATCATCACGGGTAGCCTTCAGATAAAGGGCAGCCAGTTCATCGGTCAGCAACGAGGCAACCGGCGTCGGGGCGACAGCATTGCTCCCCTCTTTGCCAATATGGCGCAGCAAGGTCGCCAGCACCTTGAGGGCGACCGGCTTGTCCAGATGACCATCGCAACCGCAGGATTGCAGCTCCCTTGCCGCTTGCTCACTGAGATCTGCGGTAATCACATAGACCGGAAGACGGGCCCAACGCGCGGATTTGCGCAATTGCCTGCACAGTTCGGCCCCGTTCATCACCGGCATCTGCAGGTCTGTCAACACAAGATCCACCTGGTGCTTCACCAGCATCTCCAGCGCCAGCTGCCCATTGGCGGCACTGACTACGCTTGCACCGAGTTGCCCCAGTTGCATACAGATCAGCTCCCGGTTGACATCGTGATCCTCAACCAGCAGTACCCGCATACCAAGCCCGGGCTGCATCTCACCCACAGGTTGCTCTGATGTCATCCGTGGCTGGAACAGGCTGATCATGGTGCCCGGCACCCAGGACTCCCCCTGCCATGACCAGTGATACAGACTATCCTCGTCTCTCTCGGCCTGCAGCAGATCAACCGCACGACTGGCAACATGAATACCGAGCCTGGACAACCAGGGCGTGACCCCCAAAACCTCATCGTGAGGCAGTGAGAGGGATAACTGGCGTACTCTTGGCTGCCAATCGATATCTTGCTGAACCTGTTGCAACGGCAACTCGCAGAAGAAGCGGCTACCACCGCCCGGGCGTCCCTCGACATCGATCAACCCGCCCATCTGCTCGAGCAGCTGCTTGCAGATCGCCAGACCAAGGCCGGTGCCCGGCGCCCGCAACTGCCCTTCAACAGCAAACTGCTCGAATGGCATAAAGAGAGTAGGACGCATCTTGGCGGTGATCCCCGGCCCTTCATCATCGACCCCGAAGCGCAAGGTCGATGCGACTACCTCGACCCACAGCACCACTTCCCCACGCAGGCTGAACTTGATGGCATTGGAGAGCAGGTTGTGGAGCACTTGCCGTACCCGATGGGGATCGAGAGTCAGCAAGGCTGGCAAGGCGGGGTCAAGCCGCAATCGTAATTGCAGCCGCTTGGATCTGGCCTTGCTCCAGTGCACCGCCGCCACGTGCTCGCACAGCTCGGCGAAATCGGTGGGCTGGGGCGAGAGGGAGAGTTTGCTGTTTTCGTTGCGACTAAAGTCGAGTACATCGTTGAGCAGGCCGAGCAGCTCATCCCCCGCCTGACGCACCCGCGCCAGCGCCGAATCCTGTTCTCTCGACAAAGGGGTGCTGGCCAGCCACTCAAGCAAGCCGAGCATGGCGTTCATCGGTGTACGGATCTCGTGGCTAATCGCCGCCAGGAAACGGCCCTTGGCCTGCACCGCCTGCTGCGCCTGTTCATGGGAGTGCTGCAATGCTTGATCCTGCTCGACCCGGGCAGTGGCATCCTGCATCACCGCATAAATTCGCCAACCATGCGGTTGACTGCGGCCACGGCCATAGAGCTGCAACCAGCGCAGACCCTTGGTCGGATGGTGATAGCGCAGGGTGAATGCGAAGGGTTTGCCAGCCTGCAACATGGCGAACATCTCACGGCTTACCCGGCGGCGATCCTCGCGCTCCAGCATAATGAGCACCCGTTTGGGCTCACGGCGGATCTGCTGGCTCGCCAGCCCCAGCAGCTCGTAACAGCCTCGGCTGATAAACTCGATGGCCCCTACCCGTCCCCGCTCGAACATAAACTGCAGCACCACGCCGGGGACTGTATTGGTCAGGGCACGCAGGCGGCGCTCTGCCTGACGCAGAAAACGGGCCTGCTCACGCAGCACACTGATATCCGACAGGGCGATGAGATCGGTGGCAGGTGCTTGCTTGTCCAGCCGCAGCGGATGCTGGGCATAGGCGAAGGCCTGCTCCCCCAGCACCAGCTCCCCTTCGCTCTTTTGCGGCTGAACCGGCGGCAGCATCAACTGCTGAGAGTAGCGCAGGGCCAGACGTCGCCCCTGTTTATTGGATTTGATCACCTTGCCCTGGCTGTTGCGCAGATAGACGGGCACCGGCAACGCCTGAAACATGGTTTCCCGCAGCTCGCTCTCGATGGCCAGCGCCTTCTCGGCGGCGTGACGCTGGGCCACTTCCCTTGCCAGTTGCTGGCGGGAACGCCAGATCCCGCCGATGACAATACCGCTGATCAGCAGTGCCATGGCGATGGAGCCAAACCAGGCGGCGTAGCTCACACCGGGTTGCTGCACGACGAGCAAGCGGCGCCAGCGCTGGTTAAGTTCGTCGATCTGGGTGCTGGTCAGCGCCATCAGGTTGCGGTCCATCACACCGGCTAGCTCGGTCTGACTCTTGTTGATGGCAAAGCCTAGGCCGAAACGATCTTCCAGCTCCTCGATATCGAGCCCTTCCAGCAAGTTGGTACGCTGGGGATATTGCAGCTGATATAGCTCGCTCAGCATGGCGTCAGCCTTGCCTTGCTTGATCGCTGCTAACCCCTGCTCGAGGCCGTCGGTGCGAAGCCACTCCTGATCACCAAGCAGGGCGAGCAAGGAGGGATCGTAGAGGGATTCAGGTACCAGAATACGCTGCCGCTTGAGCTGGGTGATGCGATCGGCAGCCAACTTGCGCTTGCTGATCAAGGCAAACCGATTGGTGGAGATCGTCCGACTGAAAATGAACTGATCCGTCAATGCCGGGGATTCCGGCAAGCCGGCCATCATATCCGCCTCACCAAGGCGCAGCTTTTCTACGGCCTCCGCCTTGCTGGCTGCAGGTACCAGCTTGTATTTCAGGCCGGTCTCCTGGGTGACCCAGCGCAGCACATCCGCGCTCCACCCTTTCGCCTCCCCCAGATCATTGACGCCGCTATAGGGCATCAACTCGGGATTGACCACCAGGCGAATGGTGCGCCCGCGGCCGGATAACCAGGCCTGCTCGGTATCGCTGAAGTGGGGCTGGTTGACATATAGCGACCCCTGATCGAGATAGCGAGCCAGATCGGTATAGATAGTACCGGCGGGCATATGACGGATCAGGGTGTCCACCAGATTGGCCAACTCAGGCTGATCACGCATCATCAGGCGATAGCTGATGATCCGATCCTCACCAAACAGGCGGCGCAGGCGCAAACCATCGGCAGGAAACTCGCGCATCAGATAGCGCAGTTGCAGATAGTCCCCCAGATAGGCATCACCCTTGCCGCTCTGCAGCGCGTCGTAGACCTTCTCTCCGCTTTTTAGGGAAATAATGCGCGCCTGAGGATAGAGCTCGTGCAGCAGGCGGGCAGAGTCTGCTACCGAGTAGACCAGAAAGCGGGCCTGTTTGAGATTTTCACCCTTGTAGAGGATGGCGGCATCGGTCTCCATCATCGGACGGCTTAACCGCATGCCCTCCACGGCCTTCTTGCGGGTTCCGACATAGGGAATGATGTCGCAGTCACCCTCTGCGAGCCCGTTGCGCAATGTCTGCCAATCGGGCAACTCTTTGAGCACGAGGGGAACCGGGAACAGCTCCTGCAACCGGGCGAGACGATCCTTGAGCAGTCCCCCCTCGGCCATCAGGTATGGTGGAGGAAGCGTCGCAGGATAGCAGAGCGAAAGCTGACTCAGTGAATTTACATAAGCTTGGGTCGCCGGCGCCAACGGCAGCACTGTTGTCTGCAAAGGCTTGGCGTGCAATGGCAGTGCCAGCACGGCACCCAGAAGAAAAACGGGGAATTTGGTCATCTGAAAACAAAAGCCAGGCATCTGCCTGGCTTTTTATCACTCGTTGGGTTCAACATTTTCTACCCTGGCCTTGAGCTTCTGGCCAGGCCGGAAGGTCACCACGCGGCGGGCGCTGATAGGAATATCCTCGCCCGTCTTGGGGTTGCGTCCGGGACGCTGATTCTTCTCACGAAGGTCAAAGTTACCGAAGCCTGAAATCTTGACTTGTTCACCACGCTCAAGCGCCTGTCGGATTTCCTCAAAGAAGGCTTCCACCATATCTTTGGCTTCACGCTTGCTCATCCCGAGCTGGGTGAACAGGTGCTCTGCAATGTCGGCTTTGGTAAGCGCCATAGATCAATCCCTCAAGGATGCATTCAACTCTTCACCAAGGGCCCGCACGACATTGTCTACGGTCTCGGCAATCTCTTTCTCCTCCAGGGTGCGCTGGGTGTCTTGCAATACAAGACTGATGGCCAGGCTCTTCTTGTCCTCTGCCATACCAGCACCCTGGTATACGTCAAACAAGTTTATTCCAACTACCTGATTTCCGCCAACTTTTTTAATTACCGCAAGCACATCACCTGCCAGAACCTGACGATCGACCACGACGGCGATGTCGCGACGGTTCGCCGGGAACTTGGAAACTTCGGCTGCCACAGGCACCTTGGCCGGGGTCAGCTTGTCCAGCTCCAGCTCAAACATCACCGCGCGGCTCTTGAGGCCCAGCTTCTTCTCGAGGCTCGGGTGGATCACACCGATGTGGCCGATGATCTCGCCATTACGCAGGATGGCTGCGCTCTGGCCCGGGTGCAGGGCGCTGTGCTCGGTGCGCTCGAAGGTAAAGGTGGCCCCTTCGGCGGTCAAATCCAGCACCGCTTCCAGATCCCCTTTCAAATCAAAGAAGTCGGCTGCGCGGGTTTTGATGTCCCAGTGCTCGTCGCTCTGGTTGCCAGTGATGATACCGGCCAGCATCGGCTCCTGACGGATGCCATTCTCGGCGCTTTCATCCTTGATGAAACGCAGACCCTGTTCAAACAGACGCACACGCGGCTGCTGACGGTTCTGATTGTAAACAACGGCCTGCACTAGACCCGGGAACAGAGAGACGCGCATGGCGGACATCTCGACCGAGATCGGGTTCGGCAGTACGATGGCATCGCTCTGCGGGAACAGGGTTTGCTGGGTCTTGGGATCGACGAAGCTGTAGGTGATCGCTTCCTGGAAACCGCGGTCAACCAGCAGGTCGCGCACGCGCTTCAGGGTCACCTGCCCTTCTGCCTGCTCCACCATCGCCAAGGAGGCAGCGGGTTTCAGGTTCGGGATGTTGTTGTAGCCGTAGATGCGAGCCACTTCCTCGATGAGGTCTTCCTCGATGGCGATATCGAAACGCCAGGAGGGTGCCAGCGCAGTCCAACCGTCAGCATCCACAGTAACCTGCATGCCAAGGCGAGTCAGGATCTCGACCACCTGAGCGTCAGCCACGCTGATACCGATCACCTTGTCGAGCTTGCTGCGACGCAGCTTGATGGGTGCCGCTTTCGGCAGATGGGCATCGGATTTGACCTCGATGACCGGACCCGCTTCGCCGCCGCAGATATCCAGCAGCAGGCGAGTTGCACGGTCCATCACCTTGGCTTGCAGCTCCGGATCAACCCCGCGCTCGAAGCGATGGGAAGAGTCGGTGTGCAGACCGTAAGCACGGGCACGACCTGTGATGGAGAGCGGCGCGAAGAAGGCACACTCCAGCAGGATGTCGGTAGTGGTCTCGGATACACCGGTGCGGTTGCCGCCGAAGATACCGGCCATGCAGGCAGGACCTTTGGCATCGGCAATCACCAGGGTGGTCTCTTTGAGCTTCACTTCGTTGCCATCGAGCAGGGTCATCGGCTCATCGGCGTGGGCACGACGCACCACCAGTTCCCCTTCAAGCGTCGCCAGATCGAAGGCATGCATCGGCTGACCGAATTCCAGCAGCAGGTAGTTGGTGATATCGACGATAGCGTCGATGGAGCGAATGCCGCCACGGCGCAGCTTCTCTTGCATCCAAAGCGGGCTCTGGGCCTGCAGGTTCAGCCCCTTGATGACGCGCCCCAGATAACGGGGGCAATCAGCCGGCGCTTCAACCCGGATCGGGAAAGTTGCATCAATGGTAGCAACAGCTGGTGTCCAGGTCGGCTCGACCACGTCCACGCTGTTGAGCACGCCAATTTCACGAGCCAGACCGGCGATACCGAGGCAATCGGCACGGTTCGGAGTCAGATCCACATCGATGGAGACGTCGTTCAGATTGAGGTAGTCGCGAATATCGGTACCGATGGGGGCATCGGCCGGCAGCTCGATGATGCCATCGGCTTCAACGTCGATACCCAGCTCGCTGAAAGAGCAAAGCATGCCGTGAGACGGCTGGCCACGCAGCTTGGCTTTCTTGATAGTGAAATCACCCGGCAGGGTCGCCCCTACTTTGGCCACACACACTTTCAGGCCCTGACGGCAGTTCGGCGCGCCACAGACGATGTCCAGCAGCTCGGCTTCACCCACGTTGACCTTGGTCACCCGCAGCTTGTCGGCGTCAGGATGCTGGGCGCACTCGACCACTTCACCCACCACCACATTGTTGAACTGGCCGGCAACTGCTTCCACGGCGTCCACTTCCAGACCGGCCATGGTGATCTGCTCGGCCAGCGCATTGTCACTCAACTCGGTGCGGACCCACTCCATCACCCAGGATTTACTGAATTTCATGTTCTCTCGCCCTTACTTGAACTGCTTGAGGAAGCGCAGGTCGTTTTCGAAGAAGGCACGCAGGTCGTTGACCCCGTAACGCAGCATGGTCAGGCGCTCAACGCCCATGCCGAAGGCAAAGCCGGAGTATTTTTCCGGATCTATGCCGACCGAACGCAGTACGTTCGGGTGAACCATGCCGCAGCCCAGCACTTCCAGCCACTTGCCATTCTTGCCCATCACGTCTACTTCGGCGCTCGGCTCGGTGAACGGGAAATAGGAAGGACGGAAGCGAATGGTCAGGTCTTCCTCGAAGTAGTTGCGCAGGAAGTCGTGCAGAATGCCCTTCAGCTCGGTAAAGCTGGCATGCTCGTCAACCAGCAGACCTTCAACCTGATGGAACATCGGGGTATGGGTCATGTCGTAGTCGTTACGATAGACGCGGCCCGGTGCAATGATGCGGATCGGCGGCTGCTGATGCTCCATGGTACGGATCTGCACGCCCGAGGTGTGGGTACGCAGCATCAGATCAGGATTGAAGTAGAAGGTATCGTGATCGGTACGCGCCGGGTGATGAGCCGGAATGTTCAGTGCATCGAAGTTGTGGAAGCCATCTTCAATCTCGGGACCACGGGCAACCTTGAAGCCCATCTCGCCAAACAGGCGCTCAATGCGCTCGATGGTGCGGGTTACAGGATGCAGACCACCATTCTCAATGCGACGGCCCGGCAGGCTGACATCGATGGTCTCGGCGGCCAGCTTCTGGTTCAGCACGGCAGCTTCGAGCGCTTCACGACGCTCGTTCAGCGCATCCTGAACCTGCTGTTTTGCCTGGTTGATCACGGCGCCCGCGGCGGGACGCTCTTCGGCAGACAAGGCACCCAGGCCCTTCATCTGCTCGGTAAAAAAGCCCTTTTTACCCAGATATTTGACCCGGATTTCGTCGAGGGTCGCGATATCGCTCACGCCCTCAATTTCGGCTCTGGCTTGGCCGACTACTTCTTCAAGCTGTTGCATGTCTTCCTCGTCACCACTCCCGGTACAGGAGCCTTTAGGCTAAATAAGGTCAAGAGTGGAATAATACAAAAAAAGCCCCTTCGCTGACCATAGTTAAGGTGGGCTTTTCTCCCTACAAATCATTTTGTTATATCAAGCGAGTCTCATCGATTTACCGTCACTCTTGAAATAGTTGAATAAAGACATAGTTTGTTGGCATACAATCCATTTATAGAACTAGTGATCTCCCACATGTCACTTTGTATGGAGAAAACTGTAGCGCGTGTAAAACAGTGGACAAAACGTGGACGGGAGAAAGAAAAACGTGATGTAAAACCGTGAATGACAGATACAAAAAAGGAGGCCTGAGCCTCCTTTATTTTTTATAACAGTGCTGGAATTAGACCAGAGCTGCTTTAGCTTTTTCAACCAGGGCGGTGAAAGCCAGCTTGTCGTGAACGGCGATATCGGAGAGGATCTTGCGATCGATCTCGATAGAAGCCTTCTTCAGACCGTTGATCAGACGGCTGTAGGACAGACCGTTCTGACGGGCAGCAGCGTTGATACGCGCAATCCACAGCTGACGGAATTGACGCTTTTTCTGGCGACGGTCACGGTAGGCATACTGACCAGCTTTGGTTACCGCTTGTACCGCTACGCGGTAAACACGGGAACGGGCGCCGTAGTAACCCTTGGCGGCTTTCATTACTTTCTTGTGACGAGCACGAGCAGTCACACCACGTTTAACTCTTGGCATTTTTCACATCCCCCCTTATGCGTACGGCAGACAAGCGACAACACGTTTGTGGTCGGCAGCGGAAACAAAGAACTTCGGTCCCAGCTGACGCTTACGCTTACTGCTCTTCTTGGTCAGGATGTGACGCAGGTGGTTGTGCTTGCACTTGAAGCGACCTGAGCCAGTCTTCTTGAAGCGCTTTGCGGCGCCCCGGTTGGTTTTCATCTTCGGCATTTCATACTCCGCATTGTGAGTGACAACAAAATCGCAAGGCGAACCGACTCATGGAGCGAGCCCCATGAGTCAATTTCTTGTGGGCCTTAAGATTTCTTCTTAGGTGCGAGGACCATCACAGCTTGACGGCCTTCGACTTTCGGGAACGATTCGACTACGGCTAACTCTTCCAGATCGTTCTTGACGCGCTCAAGAACCTTGATACCAAGATCCTGGTGTGCCATTTCACGACCACGGAAGCGCAGGGTGACCTTAGCCTTGTCCCCGTCTTCCAGAAAGCGAACCAGGTTGCGTAGTTTTACCTGATAGTCGCCTTCGTCAGTGCCAGGACGGAATTTAATCTCCTTGACCTGGACGACTTTCTGCTTTTTCTTCTGTTCTTTGGTGGTTTTGCTCTTTTCGTAGAGGAATTTGCCGTAATCCATGATCCGGCAAACGGGCGGCTCGGCGTTCGGACTGATCTCGACCAGATCCACTTCGGCCTCTGCGGCCAAGTTCAGTGCTTCCTGGATAGAGACGATGCCAAGAGCTTCGCCATCCAGACCAGCCAAACGAACTTCTTTCAGACGGATCTCTTCATTGATCCGGTGAGCGCGGGCTTGCGGTTGCTTGCCCAGTTTTTTTCCGCCTTTTATAGCTTATTCCTCCACTTTCTTTTGTCCGCGGGTCTGAACTTCCTGGGTCAGCAGAGCGATGAACTCTTCAACAGGATAAGTGCCCAGGTCAGCCCCTTTACGAGTCCGTACTGCAATCTTACCGGCTTCAACTTCTTTATCGCCGCAGACCAGCATGAAAGGTACTCGCTTCAAAGTATGCTCGCGGATTTTAAAGCCAATCTTCTCATTTCTCAAGTCCGCTTTTGCGCGAAGGCCCGCATCATTCAATGCTTTGGCTACTTTCACCGCATAATCGGCCTGATTGTCCGTGATATTCATGACCACAGCCTGAGTCGGAGCCAACCAGGTCGGGAACAGACCGGCGTACTCTTCAGTCAGAATACCGATGAAGCGCTCGATAGAACCCAAGATGGCCCGGTGGATCATCACGGGTACATGACGATCGTTGTTTTCGCCCACATAAGTGGCACCCAGACGACCAGGCAGGGCAAAGTCGAGCTGCACGGTACCACATTGCCACGCACGATCAAGGCAATCGTGCAGGGTAAATTCAATTTTTGGACCGTAGAACGCCCCTTCACCCGGCTGCAAATCGTACTTCAGACCGTTGAGCTCCAGCGCTTCGGCCAGCGCTTTCTCGGCGCGATCCCACATCTCGTCAGAGCCGATACGCTGCTCGGGACGAGTGGAGAGCTTGACCACGATGTTCTCGAAGCCAAAGGTACCGTAGACGTCATAGACCATACGAATACAGCCGGAGACCTCTTCCATGATCTGCTCTTCGGTACAGAAGATGTGAGCGTCATCCTGAGTGAAACCGCGCACCCGCATCAGACCGTGCAGGGAACCGGACGGCTCGTTGCGGTGGCAGGAACCAAACTCGGCCATCCGCAGCGGCAGATCGCGGTAGGACTTCAGACCCTGGTTGAAGATCTGGACGTGACCCGGGCAGTTCATCGGCTTGATGGCGTACTCGCGGTTTTCGGACTGGGTGGTGAACATGGCCTGGGCATACTTCTCCCAGTGACCTGAACGCTCCCACAGGACGCGGTCCATCATGAACGGACCTTTCACTTCCTGATAGTCGTACTCTTTGAGCTTGCCGCGGATAAAGGTTTCCAGCTCACGGAAGATGGTCCAGCCATCGTTGTGCCAGAACACCATACCGGGTGCTTCTTCCTGCATGTGATACAGGTCGAGCTGCTTGCCGATCTTGCGGTGGTCGCGCTTGGCGGCCTCTTCCAGACGCTGCAGATAAGCCTTGAGCTGCTTCTTGTCAGCCCAGGCAGTACCGTAGATACGCTGCAGCATCTTGTTGTTGGAGTCGCCACGCCAGTAGGCGCCGGACATCTTCAGCAACTTGAAGTGGTGGCAGTGACGCATGTTGGGCACGTGCGGGCCGCGACACATGTCGATGTACTCTTCGTGATGATAGAGACCTGGCTGGTCATCACGGGCAATGTTCTGATCCAGGATTTCGACTTTGTAAGACTCGCCGCGCGCCTCGAATACATCGCGCGCTTCTTGCCAGGAGACTTTCTTCTTGATGACGTCGTAATCCTTGGCTACCAGCGCCAGCATGCGCTCTTCCAGGGCAGCCAGATCTTCATCGGTCAGGGTACGGTCAAGATCAACGTCATAGTAGAAGCCGTTGTCGATGACAGGACCGATGGCCATCTTGGTCTGGGGCCAGAGTTGCTTGATAGCATGACCCAGCAAGTGAGCGCAGGAGTGGCGCAGGATGTCCAGACCTTCTTCGTCTTTGGCGGTGATGATGGCCAGCGCAGCATCGGCTTCGATCAGCTCGCATGCATCCACCAGTTCACCGTTTACCCGACCGGCAATGCACGCCTTGGCGAGACCGGGACCGATGTCCGCAGCCACATCCATGACGGAAACAGAGTGGGCAAATTGACGTTGGCTGCCGTCAGGCAGAGTAATGATTGGCATTATGTGTTTCCTTATACAGTGGTGACCCCTACCAAAGGTCACATGCGGGATGGAAAAGAGATTCAAAAAGGTGATGTTCTGGTTCTCCACAGCACTTTGCGAAGACGGCCTGACACGCAAACAGCATGTCTAACATGACAAACCAAGCCAAAACGGCCCCCATGCTACCAGAAGTCGGGCGTGCTGTATCGGATTTGCAGATATTTTCTACAGTCAAATGAGTCGCCTACCGACTATTCGCCAAGCAGGGATTGCCAGTTGAAGTCAAAGTCACTGCTCCCCTCCTCTGCCAGCGCCAGCTCTTGCAGCACCTGAAGCGCCAGCTTGTTGCCCTTTTGTGCCGCCTGATAGAGCCACTGTTTCGCCTGAGCCAGATCGACCCTGCCGCTGACCCCCATCAGATGAAGCACACCGACTTTCAGCATGGCCGGGACATCACCATTGCGGGCAGCCTGCTCCATCCAGTGAAAGGCTTGGCGCAGATCTCGCTTGACCCCGACACCGCGCAGATAGAGCTCTGCCAGCCGATATTGGCCGAAGGGATCTCCTGCCTGCGCCGACTGGCGATAGAGGCTGATGGCCTGATGGATATCCTGCTCGCTCCCCTGCCCCACCTCATGACTCCAGCCCATCAGGGCTTGCGCCCGAGGTTGGCCTTGATCGGCCAGTGGCGACCAGATCCGGGTCGCCTCATCAAAGTGACCGGTACGCCAGGCACGGTTGGCGGCAGCCATCTCCTGCTCGGTGGAGAGCGGAAGCAGACGCCAGATAACCAGCGCAAACAGACCGATAAACAGCCAACGGGAAGTGGTAGGGCTCATGATGATTTCCGTGATCCAGTTCTCATTTCGTCTATGTAAACGAAATGTAGCGTTGCGATCAAGCAAGAGATCCCTACGACAACCCTTTTTGCACCCGGTCGATCAGCAGTTGTTGTCATTTATCCGGGGTACCTGCAAAATAACTGTATGTATAAACAGTGTCGGTGCACACCATGGCAGGACGAGGCAGCCCCAACAATATCGATCACCGTTTTAGCGGCCCCCTTGTCGAAGCGGTCGATGACGGCTGGCAATCGTCCGATTGGGATGCCGCCTTCACTTCTTCTGTGCCTGGCACCGAGGTGCGGGAGATCGATGCACGCAGTATCATCAGCTACAACAGCTCGCCGGATGTCCCCTTTGGTCGCTCCATCAACCCCTATCAGGGGTGCGAACACGGCTGCATCTACTGCTATGCCAGACCCAGTCACGCCTATCTGGAACTCTCCCCTGGTCTTGATTTCGAGAGCAAGCTGTTTGCCAAACGCAATGCAGCCGATCTGCTGCGTCGGGAGTTTGCCAAACCGGCCTATCAGCCACAGACCATCTTCATTGGCGCCAATACCGACCCCTATCAACCCATCGAGCAGCGCTATCGCCTCACCCGGCAGTTGCTGGAAGTGATGCTGGCCCACCGCCATCCGGTCGGACTCATTACCAAGAGCGCCATGATCTTGCGCGACCTCGATCTGTTGACCGAGCTGGCCAGAGAGGGACTGTGTCAGGTGATGGTATCGGTGACGACCTTGAACGAAACCCTGCGGCGACAGCTGGAGCCCCGCGCCAGCACGGGCACCGGCCGCTTGAAAGTGATCGAAAAGCTGGCCAACGCTGGTATACAGGTGGGGGTATTGGCCGCCCCCATGATCCCGCGGCTCAATGAGCCGGAGCTGGAGCAGATCATCAAATCGGCTGCCGAGGCTGGCGCCAGCTGCGCCGATTACATTCTGCTGCGCCTGCCCCACGAGCTGGCGCCGCTATTTGGTGACTGGCTCGATACCCACTATCCGGGCCAGAAGGAGGCTATTTTGAATCAGTTGCGAGCCAGCCGCGGTGGCGGGCTCAACAGTACCGCCTTCGGTACCCGCATGCGCGGTGAGGGGCACTTTGCCGATCTGCTGGCCCAGCGCTTTCGCCTTATCAGCAAACGACTTGATCTGGGCAAACGCCATATTCAGCTCAGGCTGGATGGGTTTATCCGCCCCGGGGAGCAGCTGTCGCTCTTCTAATCCCCCTGCTCACGCCCTTCACGCATCAGGCACAGAGCCCTTGCCTGCCAAGAGGTCGAGAGGAAGATATGCCGCGATACATCCTGTGGAAAACCCGCTTTCCTAATTTTCCAAATTGGCCAACGAAGTAGCCATGTCGCCACAAGATCGCGCAATCCGGTAAAGGCTGTGTTAGCGCCTTAGCCTGCGCGCTGATCCCGACCCTGCTGCACCATTTCAACCGGTAGTCGCGAGGGTTCATGAGCCACTTCGTACTCATCCTCTTCATACAGCGGCACCTCTGACTCGCCCCATACCCGGCTCCACCAAATTTCCCACGTGATCCAACTGGTCATATGCAGCTCCTGACGGTGAAGGTGATGGCAACAACGCACCACTCGCCTGGCAGGATAGCGGCTGGGAATGACAGGGAAATGACAAAAAAATCACTTGTAAAAAGCAACTGGCGGTGGCGAGGAAAAGCCGAAACAGTTCACATATTCGGCGAAATCATACTGAAAGCGGTCACAAATCTGCAGGTTGTTGATTGCAGCTCACTCTGTTCCCGCCAAAGCTGAGTTGCCCATTCAGGCATCTATAAAAACAGGGACACAATAATGAAACACACAGCGGGAATATGGGCGATCGCAGGCATGCTGATCGCCCCCTTGGCGCACGCCGACGTCATACTGCACGCCTTCAACTGGAAGTACAGTGAAGTGACCGCCAAAGCCGATCTTATCAAGTCAGCCGGTTACAAACAGGTACTCATCTCACCACCTCTCAAGTCATCAGGCAACGAGTGGTGGGCTCGTTACCAGCCGCAGGATCTGCGTCTTGTCGACTCCCCTCTTGGCAACAAGCAGGATCTCGAGCAGCTGATCGCCGCCATGAAGGCGCGAGGTATCGCCGTCTATGCCGATGTGGTGCTCAACCACATGGCCAACGAAAGCTGGAAACGCAGCGATCTCAACTATCCCGGCAACGAGCTGCTGCAAAGCTACGCCAGCAACCCGGCCTATTTCGAGCGCCAGAAACTGTTTGGCGATCTCGGGCAAAACTTCCTCTCCGGTCAGGATTTTCATCCCGAAGGGTGCATTAGCGACTGGAGCGATCCGGGTCATGTCCAGTATTGGCGACTCTGTGGTGGTGCCGGTGACAAGGGGCTGCCGGATCTGGATCCCAACAACTGGGTAGTGAGCCAGCAACAGGCCTATCTCAAGGCGCTTAAGGGGATGGGGATCAAGGGTTTTCGGGTCGATGCGGTCAAACACATGAGCGATTACCAGATCAATGCCGTGTTCACCCCCGAGATCAAACAGGGGATGCATGTCTTTGGCGAGGTGATCACCACAGGGGGCGCAGGCAGCACCGATTACGAGCGCTTCCTCAAACCCTACCTCGACAGCAGCGGCCAGGGAGCCTATGACTTTCCGCTGTTTGCCTCCCTGCGCGGTGCCTTCAGTTACGGTGGCAGCATGAACCTGCTGGCGGATCCGGGCGCCTATGGTCAGGCGCTACCGGGCAGTCGTGCCGTCACCTTTGCCGTGACCCACGACATCCCCACCAACGACGGCTTCCGCTATCAGATCCTGAGCCAGACTGACGAGAAGCTGGCCTATGCCTACCTGCTCGGCCGCGATGGTGGCTCGCCACTGGTCTATTCGGATCACGGCGAAACCCAGGCCAAGGATGGACTGCGCTGGCAGGATTACTACCAGCGCGCCGATCTCAAGGAGATGATCCGCTTCCACAATACGGTGCAGGGTCAACCCATGCAGCTGATCGGCAGCGGTGACTGCTTCGTGCTGTTCAAACGGGGCAAACAGGGGCTGGTCGGCATAAACAAGTGCGACTATGAGCAGGAGTATTGGCTCGATACCGCCAAGTTCGAGATGAACTGGTATCGCAACTATCGTGACGTGCTCGACCAAGGTGCCGTGGTCAATGTGCAGAGCCAGTGGTTACGGGTCGCCATTCCCGCCCGCAGCGCCAGAATGTGGCTGCAGGAGTGAGCCAGCCGTAAGAGCAGCGTAGAGTCATAAAATGCAAATAAATAAAAAGAGCGACCACCTGGGTCGCTCTTTTTGCTCAGGGACGTTGCTCGGGTAACTGGTGACGATTACTCGTCGCCCGCTTCCCCAGCATCGACCGCATCAGTGCCGGTCACGGTATCGGTACCTTCAGATACCTCACCGTCAACGGCCAAAGCGTCGTTCTCGTCTTCGTCGCTCTCGGCGATACGCTGCAGGCCAACCACGGTCTCGTCTTCACCGGTACGGATCAGACGGACACCGCCGGTGTTACGGCCAATGACGCTCACCTCGGCAACACGGGTACGCACCAGGGTACCGCCGTTGGTGATCAGCATGATCTGGTCGGTATCTTCGACCTGGATCGCATCGATCACCTTGCCATTGCGCTCATCCACCTTGATGGAGATAACGCCTTGGGTACCACGGCTCTTGGTCGGGTATTCGGCCAACGCAGTCCGCTTGCCGTAACCGTTCTCGGTGGCGGTGAGGATGGCACCTTCGCCGCGCGGAACGATGAGGGAAACCACCTTGTCACCGGCGCCCAGCTTGATGCCACGGACACCGGCTGCGGTACGACCCATGGGACGCACACCCTTGAAGGTACCCTTGCTTTCGGTGCCTTCGCCGTTGTCGCTACCATCATCGTCGTTGCCAGCATCGTCGTCGGTTTCAACGTCATCGCTGACATCGGCATCAGCGCGACCGCTGCCTTCCGCGAAGCGAACGACTTTACCCGCATCGGAGAAGAGCATGATCTCGTTGCTGCCATCGGTGATATCCACCCCGATCAGCTCATCACCCTCTTTGAGGTTGATGGCGCGGATACCGGAGGAGAGCGGACGGCTGAAGTCAGAGAGGCTGGTCTTCTTCACGGTACCGTTGGCGGTGGCGAAGAAGACATACTTCTCGGCGTCATATTCCTTCACCGGCAGGATAGCGGTGATACGCTCACCCTCTTCCAGCGGCAGCAGGTTGATGATCGGACGACCACGGGCGCCACGGGATGCTTCCGGCAGCTGGTAAACCTTGAGCCAGTAGACCTTGCCACGGGTGGAGAAGCACAGAATGGTGTCGTGGGTGTTGGCCACCAGCAGACGCTCCACAAAGTCCTCTTCCTTGATCCGGGTGGCCGACTTGCCACGACCACCGCGGCGCTGGGCCTCGTAGTCGGAGAGCGGCTGATACTTCACATAGCCCTGGTGAGACAGGGTGACCACCACGTCTTCCGGGGTGATCAGATCTTCGATGTTGATCTCGGCACTGGACATGCTGATCTCGGTGCGACGCTCGTCGCCATACTGCTCGCGTACAGCCAGCAGTTCATCGCGGATCACTTCCATCAGACGAGCCGGGCTCGCCAGGATGTGCAGCAGCTCGGCGATCAGGTCCAGCAGAGATTGGTACTCTTCCAGGATCTTCTCGTGCTCAAGGCCGGTCAGCTTGTGCAGACGCAGGTCAAGGATGGCCTGGGCTTGTTGTTCGGTCAGGAAGTATTGACCTTCACGGATACCGAACTCGGGCTCCAGCCACTCTGGCCGTGCCGCGTCGTCGCCCGCTTTTTCCAGCATGGCGGCCACGTTGCCGAGTTCCCAGCCCTTGGCAACCAAGCCCGCTTTCGCGTCGGCCGGGGTCGCGCTGTGACGGATCAGCTCGATGATGGGATCAATGTTGGCCAGCGCAACCGCCAGACCTTCCAAAATGTGCGCCCGATCCCGCGCCTTGCGCAGTTCGAACACGGTCCGGCGAGTCACCACTTCACGGCGGTGCAGCAGGAACGCATCAAGGATCTCTTTAAGGTTCATCACCTTGGGCTGGTTGTTATCGAGCGCCACCATGTTGATGCCGAACGTGGTCTGCATCTGGGTGTGCTTGTAGAGATTGTTCAGCACAATCTCGCCGGACTCGCCGCGCTTGATCTCGATAACGATGCGCATGCCGTCTTTGTCAGACTCATCGCGCAGGGCACTGATGCCCTCTATCTTCTTCTCTTTGACCAGCTCGGCGATCTTCTCGATCAGTCGAGCCTTGTTCACCTGATAGGGGATCTCGTGAACGATGATGGTCTCGCGACTGGTCTTCTCGTCCACTTCCACTTCAGCTTTGGCCCGCACATAGATGGAGCCACGACCGGTACGGTACGCCTGCACGATGCCGGAACGACCGTTGATAATGCCGCCGGTGGGGAAATCCGGGCCGGTGATGTAGGTCATCAGCTCGTCAATGGTGAGGTCGCCATTTTCGATCAGCGCCAGGCAGCCATTGACAATCTCGGTGAGATTGTGAGGCGGAATGTTGGTCGCCATGCCCACCGCGATACCGGAGGAGCCGTTGACCAGCAGGTTGGGAACCTTGGTAGGCATGACCGCCGGGATCATCTCGGTGCCGTCATAGTTCGGCACCCAGTCCACGGTCTCTTTGTCCAGATCAGCCAGCAGCTCGTGGGAGATGCGGGCCATCCGCACTTCGGTATAACGCATCGCCGCGGCGCTGTCGCCGTCGACTGAACCGAAGTTGCCCTGACCATCGACCAGCATGTAACGCATGGAGAAATCCTGCGCCATCCGGACAATGGTGTCATACACAGCGCTATCGCCGTGCGGGTGATATTTACCGATTACGTCACCGACCACACGGGCCGATTTTTTATAGGGCTTGTTCCAGTCGTTCCCCAACTCGTTCATAGCAAACAGAACGCGGCGGTGAACCGGTTTCAAGCCATCACGCACATCCGGCAGAGCTCGTCCTACGATCACGCTCATGGCGTAATCAAGATAGGAACTCTTGAGCTCTTCTTCGATGTTGACCGGCGTGATCTCTCTGGCCAGATCGCTCATAGAAAGCCTTATCCCTAATTAGTTGTTCTTTGGCTTAAACAGCGCGACATGGTAACACACTGAGCCAAATACCTTAAGCCACAAATCGGGTATCAGATCGGGCTGGTGTGACAAAGTCCGTCCGTTATAATGCCCGCCAGGACAATAGATTGCGCCCATGACTCAGAAGCGGGCGCCCTGCCACAGGATCTTCGAAAAATGAACAGTGATGCCAATGTCGATCTGATAGAAATCGCCAAGTTTGAAGCCATCGCCTCCCGCTGGTGGGACATGGAAGGTGAATTCAAACCCCTGCATCAAATCAATCCGGTACGCCTTGACTGGATCACCGACAAAAGTGGCGGTCTGTTTGGCAAGCGCATTCTCGATATCGGATGTGGTGGCGGCATTCTCTCCGAGAGCATGGCCCGCCGTGGTGCCAAGGTCACCGGCATCGACATGGGCAAGGAACCCCTCGGCGTCGCCCGCCTGCACGCCCTTGAGCAGGGTGTCGAGCTCGAGTACCGCCAGATCACTGCCGAAGCCCATGCCGCCGAAGTACCTGGCCAGTATGACGTGGTCACCTGCATGGAGATGCTGGAGCATGTGCCGGACCCCGCCTCCGTGCTGCGCGCCATCGCTACCCTGGTGCGCCCGGGCGGCCGGGTGTTCGTCTCCACCATCAACCGCAACCCCAAATCCTATCTGATGATGATCATCGGGGCCGAATACCTGATGAAGATGGTGCCCAAGGGTACCCACGATCACAAAAAATTCATCACCCCGGCCGAACTGTGTCGCATGGGGGAAGCAGCTGGCCTGCTGGTGCGGGACATGAGCGGCGTCCACTACGCCCCCCTCACCAACCAGTTCAAGCTCGGCAAAAATGTCGACGTCAACTATATGGTGGAGTTTGTCCGCCCGGAGCACGGTTGATGAGCTCCTCTCACCTGCTGCCTCTTCGTTGCGTGCTGTTCGATCTGGATGGCACCCTGCTCGACACAGCCCCGGATCTGGGGGCCGCCGTCAATCACGTGCTGATAAGCGAAGGCTTTGCACCGCTTTCTGACGAGATCATTCGCCAGACCACCTCCCACGGCGCCCTCGGGCTGCTCAGGGCGGGGCTCGGCGACGATCTGCTGGAAGAGTTGGGGGCCACCCGCCTGCGCAATGCCCTGCTCGACTACTACGCCGCCAATCTCTGCGTCGGTACCCGCCCCTATGAGGGGATGGTGGATCTTATCGAGTGGCTCGACGAGAAACAGCTCCCCTGGGGCATAGTCACCAACAAGCCGGGCTTTCTCACCGAGCCGCTGCTGGCGGCTCTGCCACAGCTTGCCAACTGCGGCGTCACCGTCAGCGCCGATACCCTGCCGGTACGCAAGCCCGACCCTGCCCCCATGTATTTTGCCTGCGAGAAGCTGGGGGTCGAAGCAGCTCACTGCCTCTATGTGGGGGATCATGTGCGCGACATCGAAGCGGGCCGCAATGCTGGCATGCGCACTGCGGTCGCTGGCTGGGGCTATCTCAATGATGAGGAAGATCCTGCCCAGTGGGGCGCCGATCTGCACTTTGATACCGTGCAGGCGCTGCACCACTGGCTGCGCTATGAGTTGACGGCCAATGCGTAACGCGCAGCCTTACCGGCTGATATGCGATAACGGGGTGGAGAGACTCTCCGCCCCCTGAATCTCTTCCTTTACGCTCCCGCGTCCTGCGCCACCGTCACTCCTCTATTGATGGATAATAAAGGCAACTTACCGCCTGTTGGATACCCATTTGACAAGCTCATAGCCGTCACAAAGCGGCCACAACACCCCATCGTCTGATGCAAAGCCCTTGCCACGCTGAGCCCGCGGCTAGAACAACTGGACAGCTTTTGACCCTTATTGCATAAGGGATAATCAGCCGCCGTTTGCTAGTAAAAAGCACCCTGTTCCGCAAGCAAAAAAAGTTATTTAAATTTTCCATCTTCGATCGGGAGACTTGCATTTAGCGGAGCGGACGAATGAAAACCCGCTCACTGTGAGCGGTCACTAACTGAGGTCGCAAGACTCACAATTTATCCACAGCTCGTCACTTATCCACACATTGCAATGGCGGGCTGACCTCACTATCTTGTAGCTCGAACTTAAAATAACACTACATCTTGTGATTCATCGCACAATCTCTACCCAATACCTGCACATCGCCGGGCAAGGGTGGTGTCATTGTGCGATGGTTTTTCGGGAATCAACTAAAGGTCATCAGCCAATGAACTTGTTTGTGACGAAGCGTAACGGACACAAAGAACCCATCGATCTGGATAAAATTCACCGCGTGCTGGACTGGGCCGCCGAGGGTCTGGACAACGTGTCGGTCTCTCAGGTGGAACTCAAGTCCCACATCCAGTTCTATGACGGTATCCGTACCGCAGACATTCACGAAACCATCATCAAGGCGACGGCTGACCTCATCTCCGAGCAGACCCCGGACTACCAGTACATGGCCGCCCGTCTGGCTATCTTCCACCTGCGCAAGAAGGCCTACGGCCAGTTCGAACCGCCCCACCTCTACCAGCACGTGGCTCGTCTGGTGGACATGGGCAAGTACGACAAACACCTGCTGGAAGACTACACCCAGGCCGAATTCGAAGAGCTGAACACCCATCTGGATCACTGGCGCGACATGGATTTCTCCTACGCGGCAGTCAAACAGCTGGAAGGCAAATATCTGGTCCAGAACCGCGTTACCGGCGAGATCTACGAGAGCCCGCAATTCCTCTATATGCTGGTTGCGGCCTGCCTCTTCTCCAAGTATCCGAAAGATACCCGTCTGGACTACATCAAGCGCTTCTATGATGCAGTCTCGACCTTCAAGATCTCCCTGCCGACCCCGATCATGAGCGGCGTGCGCACCCCGACCCGTCAGTTCAGCTCCTGCGTACTGATCGAATGCGATGACAGCCTGGATTCGATCAACGCCACCGCTAGCTCCATCGTGCGTTACGTTTCCCAGCGCGCCGGTATCGGCATCAACGCCGGTCGCATCCGCGGCCTGGGCAGCCCTATCCGTGGCGGCGAAGCGTTCCACACCGGTTGCATTCCTTTCTACAAATACTTCCAGACTGCCGTGAAGTGCTGCTCCCAGGGCGGCGTGCGCGGCGGTGCGGCCACCCTGTTCTACCCGCTGTGGCACACCGAAGTGGAAAGCCTGCTGGTACTGAAGAACAACCGCGGCGTGGAAGAGAACCGTGTTCGTCACATGGACTACGGCGTGCAGATCAACAAGCTGATGTACCAGCGCCTCATCAAGGGCGGTGACATCACTCTGTTCTCCCCGTCTGATGCGCCGGGTCTGTACGATGCCTTCTTTGCCGATCAGGACAAGTTCGAAGAGCTCTACGTCAAGTACGAGCAGGATCCGGCCATTCGCAAGAAGACTCTGAAAGCGGTAGACCTTTTCTCCCTGATGATGCAGGAGCGTGCCGGTACCGGTCGCATCTACATCCAGAACGTGGATCACTGCAACACCCACAGCCCGTTCGACCCGAGCGTCGCGCCGGTACGCCAGTCCAACCTCTGCCTCGAGATTGCGCTGCCGACCAAGCCGCTCAACAACATCGACGACGAGAACGGCGAGATCGCTCTGTGCACCCTCTCTGCCTTCAACCTGGGTGCCATCGACAAACTGGAAGATCTGGAAGAGATGGCGGATCTGGCCGTGCGCGCCCTCGATGCCCTGCTCGACTATCAGGACTACCCGATTGCCGCCGCCAAGCGTGGCAGCATGGATCGCCGTACTCTGGGTATCGGCGTCATCAACTACGCCTACTACCTGGCCAAGAACGGTGCCCGCTACTCTGATGGCTCCGGTCTGGCGCTGACTCACCGCACCTTCGAGGCGATCCAGTACTACCTGCTGAAAGCCTCCGTGCAGCTGGCCCGCGAATTCGGCCCCTGCCCGCTGTTTGGCGAGACCACCTATGCCCAGGGCATTCTGCCGATCGACACCTACAAGAAGGATCTGGATGCGCTGTGCAACGAGCCGCTGCATCTGGATTGGGAAAGCCTGCGCGAAGAGATCAAATCCGTGGGTCTGCGCAACTCCACCCTGACCGCCCTGATGCCGAGCGAGACCTCCAGCCAGATTTCCAACGCCACCAACGGTATCGAGCCGCCGCGCGGTTTGGTCTCGGTCAAGGCGTCCAAAGACGGCATTCTCAAACAGGTAGTGCCCGAGTATGATCGCCTGAAAGATCAATACGAACTGCTCTGGAAGCAACCGAGCGTTGACGGCTACCTGCAGCTGGTCGGTATCATGCAGAAGTTTGTGGATCAGGCGATCTCCGCCAACACCAACTACGATCCGGCCCGTTTCGAAGGCAACAAGGTGCCGATGAAGCAGCTGCTCAAGGACTTGCTAACCGCCTACAAATACGGCCTCAAGACCCTCTACTATCACAACACCCGTGATGGTGCAGACGACACCCAGACCGACCTGCAAGATGACGGTTGTGCTGGCGGGGCTTGCAAAATCTAAGTCACGGCAAGATCTGATAACCGGGCGGGAGCGACAAGCTCCCGCTCTCCTGTTTTCTCCATACAGACATTCTGGTAACCATGGCCTATTCAACTTTCTGCCAAACCCAAAACGACCAGCTCAAAGAGCCGATGTTTTTTGGCCAATCGGTCAACGTAGCCCGTTATGACCAGCAAAAGCACGAAGTGTTCGAGCGGCTGATCGAAAAGCAACTCTCCTTCTTCTGGCGCCCGGAAGAGGTGGATGTCTCCCGTGATCGCATCGACTATCAGGCCCTGCCCCCCCACGAGCAGCACATCTTCATCTCCAACCTGAAGTACCAGACCCTGCTGGACTCCATTCAGGGGCGCAGCCCCAACGTGGCACTGCTGCCGCTAGTCTCCATTCCGGAGCTGGAAACCTGGATTGAGACCTGGGCGTTCTCGGAGACCATCCACTCTCGCTCCTACACCCATATCATCCGCAATATCGTCAACACCCCCGCCCAGGTGTTCGACGACATCGTGACCAACGAGCAGATCCTGAAGCGCGCCGGCTCCATCAGCCACTTCTACGACGACCTGATCGAAGCGACCGCCCTCTACAACCTGCACGGTGAAGGTACCCACACCGTCGCGGGCCGCGAAGTGACCATCACATTGCGCGAGCTCAAGAAGAAGCTCTATCTCTGCCTAATGAGCGTCAACGCGCTGGAAGCGATCCGCTTCTACGTCAGCTTCGCCTGCTCCTTTGCCTTCGCCGAGCGCGAACTGATGGAAGGCAACGCCAAGATCATCAAGATGATCGCCCGCGATGAAGCGCTGCACCTGACCGGCACCCAGCACATGCTGAATCTGATGCGCAGCGGTCAGGACGACCCGGAGATGGCCGAGATCGCGCTGGAGTGCGAGCAAGCCTGTTTCGACCTGTTCAAAGAGGCCGCCATTCAAGAGAAAGAGTGGGCCGAGTACCTGTTCCAGGGCGGCTCCATGATCGGCCTGAACAAAGACATCCTCTGCCAGTATGTCGAGTACATCACAAACCTGCGGATGGCCGCGGTCGGCCTGCAGCCAGCCTTTGCCGGCACCAAGCAAAACCCGATCCCCTGGATCAACACCTGGCTGTCGTCCGATAACGTGCAGGTCGCCCCGCAAGAGGTGGAGGTCAGCTCCTATCTGGTGGGTCAGATCGACAGCGAAGTAAATGCCGATGACCTGGGTGATTTCGAGCTGTGAGTGACGCCACCAACACGCTGACCCCTGCCCCGCACGCTGCTGCCGAACAGCAGGCGGTCGTGGCACCACGGGTACATACCCGGGATGGTGCCGTGCTGCACGCCCATCCCGGCGAAAGTGTGTTGGAGACCCTGGAGCGCCATGGTCATCATGTGGAGTTCCAGTGTCGCAGCGGCTATTGCGGCGCCTGCCGCACTCCGCTGATGGCTGGCAAGGTGCACTACCCCAATGTGCCGCTGGCATTTGTCGCCCAGGGGGAGTGCCTCCCCTGCTGCTGCACACCGGTCGGCGCCATCCGGCTGGATATCCAGAAGAGCTGACGCAGCCACAGACTGGCAACTCGCACAAAATAGAAAGCCGCCGGAGCAATCCGGCGGCTTTTTTGTCTCTTC